>NZ_JBEYUS010000001.1:177456-284960 GCF_040643635.1 Saccharopolyspora sp. NPDC047091 | reverse complement strand
TTCGACACCGGCAGTGCGGAACCCGATGACGACATCGGCGTGGTCGGTGCCCTCGGCTCGCTGCCGCGCGAGGTGCTCGCCGCCTCCGTCGGCGTCGATGCGGTCGTGCTCGCTGCGCGCGGCGGCGCGCAGCAGGAGCCGGGCGCGCCGCCGGTCCGCGGTGCCCGCGGCCTCGTGGAACGCCCCGGCGAGGCCGACGGGTTCGGCGTGCCTGCGCGCGTCCCGCTCGGCGCGCACGGCCCGTTCGGCGGCCGCGGCGGCACGGGATTCGGCGGCGGCGCCGCGTTCCTCGTCCGCGTCGGCTTCGGCGGTGCGCCGGTCGGCCCGGTCGCGCACCGCGGCGGCGGTGCGCTCGGCGGCGGCGGTCTCGGCGCGCAGCCGGTCGAGCTCGGCGGCTTCGTGGTGGCCTTCGGCGAGCCCGGCGATGCGGGCCCGGGCGCGGGCGGCCTCCCGGTCCAGTTCACCGCGCTGCGCCAGGATCTCGTCCCGTTCGGCGGCGGCCTGCTCGTGGCGGCGCGCGCCGTCGGCCGCGGTGTCGGCGGCCCGGTCCAGTTCGGCGTTCGCCGCGAGCAGGTCGGTGGCGGCGGCCCGCAGCACCCGCTGCGCGTAGCCGCGCTGCCGGTCGGCGACGGTCTCCGCGGCCCGCACCTGCTCGTCGAGCCGCGCCAGCTGTTCGCGGCGCCGGTCGAGGCGTTCGAAACCCTCGGCCAGCTCGGAGATCTCGGCGGCACCCAGCGGCGGCAGCGCCCGGGACAGCAGGGTGGACAGCAGGTTCGGGTCCAGCCGTTCGGACAGCTTCGGCGTGCGCAGCTGCAGCAGCGCTGTGATGAGGGCTTCGTAGCGCGGTTCGCTGAACTCCGGGAACAGCGCCGCGCGCACCGCGTCCCGGTGCGCGGCGGGGGTGTCGTGCACGGTGCCGCGCTCGCCGAGCGCCTCCTCCAGCGCGGTCCTCGTCAGCGGCTGCCCGTTGCCGTTGACCAGCCGCAGGTCCGCGCCGACGCGCCGGGAGGTGGTGAAGAAGTCCGCGCGCACCTCGGCGGTGTGCCTGCTGGCCTGCAACCGGGCGCCGCAGGTGAACCACCCGTCGCCGCAGCGGAATTCCAGCCACGCGTAGCCGACGCGGGTGACCCCGGACGCGCCCGCTCCCATCAGGTTCCAGTGCATGGTGCGTTCCGCGCTGCCGAACGTGGACAGCCGGTTCGCCCGCAGGTCGGCGTCGAACAGGAACGGCAGCAGCAGCTCCAGCGCCTTCGACTTCCCGGTTCCGTTCGGGCCGCGGAGCAGCAACCGTCCGTTGTGGAATTCGAAGACCTCGTCGTAGTAGCGCCACACGTTGAGGATTCCGGCGCGCGACGGGCGCCAGCGGGCCGCGGCGGGTTCGAGGGCCGTCACGACGGGTTTCCTCCAGCGGAGTCGGGGGAACCGGACACGATGGTGTAGCGGGCGGCGGCGGGCAGCGCGACGATCCGCTCCCCGCTGCGGCGGGCCAGGCCGAAGTCCACGAGCACCGACACCGCATCCGCGACCAGCCGCGCCGGGCCGTCGGAATACCGGTAGGTGCGGGCCGATCCGGGCGAGCGGTCCAGCACCGATTCCGCGTCCTCCCGCAGCTGTTCGGCGGTGAGCCCCGCGCGGGAGGCGCCCAGCGAGTCCAGCAGGTGCAGCGCGGCGACCTTCGCGTTGTCCCCGTCGTCGGGGAACCTGCCGTCGGTGGCGAGGGATTCCGGGTCGACCAGCAGCATTCCCTCGGCGCGCTCCTCCAGCGCGAATCCGCCCTGTTCGGCGGCTTTCCGGATGATTCCGCGGCCGGTGCGGGAGGTCGCGTACCCGCGCTGCTCCGCGGTCAGGTCCGCCCAGTACACGACCGGGTCGTCGAACAGCTTGCGCAGCACCGAATGCCGCAGCCACAGCGCGCGCTGCACGTCGGTCCCGCCCGCACCGCCGTAGCGCGGTTCGGCGAGCAACCCGGCGAGCCGGTCCCCGTCCGGCGACCGCGAGGGCCCGTTCGGCGCGGCCAGCAGCCGCATCAGCAGCGCCGCGTCCACCCGGTACAGCACCTTCGCCCCGGCGGAGTCCGCGAAGTCCTCGGTGCTGCCGTCGACCGGTTCCAGCGCACCGAAGCCCTCCAGCGCGCGCAGCACGTCCACGAACGCCATCCGCTCGGCGCGCAGCGCCGGATCGAACCCGGGCAGCACCGGATCGGCCGCGGTGGCCTGCGCGACCCGGTCCGCGAGCAGCCCGACGGTGGTGGCGGGACCGGCGAGCAGTTCCGCCGCGGCCACGCAGAACAGCGCGTAGCGCCGCCGGTCGAACGGTGCCCTGCTGCCGCGGTCCCGCCGCGCCGGGCGGGAGGAGTCCGGGTCGGAGCGCACCTTCGCGAGCCGCGCGTAGCCGCGCCGCGGCTCCACCACCAGCGACCAGCCGCAGTGGTAGTCGAACCAGCCGGCGAGGGTGTCGGCGCGCCGCCGCACCAGGTCGAACGCGTCCGGGTCGGTGGCAGCGCGGATCAGCGGGCTGCCCAGCAGCAGCCTGATGCCGCGGGCGAGGTCGGCGCGTTCCGCGATGACCAGCTGGTTGGCCAGGTTGCTCATCCGCCCGCCTCCACCGCGCGGTCGGCGACGAGCCGCACGTGCACCGCGAAGTCGGGGCCGCGCAGCGCTCCGCGCGAGGTGCGCAGTTCTGCGGTGCGCCCGTCGGCCGGGTCGGACAGCTCGATCTCCACCCGTCCGTCGCCGGTGCAGGCGCGGCGCACGCCCGCGTCGTCGGCGCGGCTCGCCAGCGCACGTCCCAGCAGGTCCAGCAGCCGGTCGAACACGCCGGGTTCGAGCTCGGCGAACGAGGAGAGCCGGACCGCACCGCCGGTGGCGACGCGCTGCCAGGCGGCGTCCAGCTCGGTGCGCTCCTGCCTGGCCCGAGCGGCGCGCAGCGCGGCGAGCTGCGCGACGTCCCGCACCTTCCCGGTGCTGCCGAACTTCTCGACGCGTCCGCCGCTGCGCAGCAGCGCCGAGACCCGCACCCGCGGGGCCTGCGCCCACGGCGTCGCGGGCGCCACCAGTTCGGGGTCCTCGTGCGCGAGGTGCGCGTGCCGCGCGGGGCCGAGACCGAACGCGGCGGACCAGAGGCGGTGCAGGTCCTCGTCCCGGTCGGCGGTGGTGAACCAGCGGGCCAGTTCGCGGAAGTCGGCTGCGGCGCTGGACGATCCGCTGCGGTGCTCGGTGATCCGCTCCAGGTCGCGCAGCAGCGCGACGACGGATTCGCGGGTGGTGGCGCGGAGGAGTTCGATGCGCGGTTCCGGCGGCCGGAACCACTCGTGCAGCGTCCGCCAGTGCGCCGCCCGCTGCTCCAGCCAGTGCCGATCGTCCGCGGTGGGCGGCAGGTCGGCGCCGCGCAGCGCACGCCGGTGCAGGTCGGCGGTGCCGTGCGCGTCGACCTCGGCGAGCGCGGCGGAGATCGCGGGCGCGCACCGGTCGAGGTCGGTGCTGAACTCCTGCAGGTGCGCGACGGTCGCGGCCCGCACCTCGTCGAAACCGCCGGTGCCGTCGGCGCACACCGTCTTCCGGAGTTCGGCGTGGAAGCGCGCGGTGCCGGTGCGCAACGATTCCAGGTGCCCTTCCAGTTCGCGGACCGCGGCGAACAGCCGCCGGTCCGCCGAGCCCGGATCGGCGAGCAGCGCGGCGATCTCGGCCAGCCGGTCGGCGATCCCGTCGAGCACCGCGGTCTGCAGCGCGCCGGTCTCGTCGAAGGCGGCCTGCGCGTGCCGCAGCCCCGCCCAGGCTGCCGCACCCGCCGTGGTCAACGCGTAGTGCAGGTTCCGCCGCTCGTACTCGGCGGCGGTGCGGTAGTCCTCCGCGTGCTGCTGGACGGCTTCGAGCAGCCCCCACTCGGCGAGTTTCTTGAGCCGTTCCGCCAGGTCTCCGTCACCGAGGGCGTCGAGCCCGCCGCTCGCGCGCACCCGTTCCTGCACGTCGTCGATGCCGAGCGAGCCCTCCCACCGCTCCGCCGCGTCGGCGAACGCGCGCAAGATCGCCGAGTACGACTCGGCCTGAGCGCCGACCGCGAAGCGGAACACGTCCGACGGGACCCGCTGCGTCGCCACTCGCGGCCTCCTCCCGGCGGGGAACCAACCACTCCACGGTAGTGGACCGCGGCCTCCGGGCGAACGGGTAGCCGGGGGCGGATTCGCCCCGGTCTCCCGGCTGCGGCCGGGAATTCCCGTCCGAGCACGGAAAATCCGGCCGGTGCCGCGCGGGCACCGGCCGGGTCGGTTCCATCACAGGACGTGCCGCGCCCCGGCGCCGAGACCGCGGCAGGACCAGCACTCCTCCGCGGAGTCGAGCGCCGGGCCGGCCGGGTCGGGTTCGGGCAGGCCCGTTCCCGAGCAGTCCGGGCACCAGGACCACTCGGCGGGCAGTTCCGCGGCGGGCGCGGGCGGCAGGACGTTCACCGCGCACCTCCTGTTCTGCCGGGTTCCGCGGGGGTTTCCGGCTCCGTGGGCGGGGCCTCCGGGTGCGGAGGCCCCGCCCACAGGTCTACCCCGCGCGCTCCGACCGGCGGGGTCGCGCGGGTAACGGCTCGCGAAATTCGGGAGCCGGCACCGCGCGGACCGCGTCCCTGGTGGCTCGCGCGCCCCGCGGGAACCACGGCCGGGCCGTCGGCGCGGGGATCGCGCTCGCGCGGGCGTCCGGCGCGTCCGCGCGCTCGGGACGTCGCGGCGGGATCGTGCGCCGCGGGAACTCCACCGCTCCCGGCCGGTCGAATGCGCGGCGCGCGTTCCGGGCGGGAATCGGCGGTTCGGAATTAATCGAATGGCACCCCGGCCGGGAATGCGCATTGCGACGAGCGGCGCATTCATCGCACTCCACGTCCCGCGTTGACCCTGATCCATTTGCGGGCCTGCACCCGCACGTCCTGGTCGTCTATCCAGTCGATGCCGACCTGCACGCAATCGACGAGGTTGTCGTCGCTGTGCGAACCGCGCGCGTCCCCCCGGTGCACGGTGATCATCCCGGAGCCGCGGCCCCAGCGGAACGTGTAGGACTCGCGCGCGGATATTCGTTCGAAGTGCCAGGTCATCGGCAGGCTCTTCTTCCCGTTCATCGGCCACCTCCGAGGTGGCGGGATCCGTGCGGGGCGCCCGGTCGCGGCCCGCAGCCACCGCAGCGGGGCTGCGGGATGCGGGAGAGCACGTCGACCGGCGCACCGCCCGGCATCCCCGGATCGGGCGGGCCGCCGCGCGGGCGCCGCCTGCGCGGAATGCCGAAGTGCACCGGGAATCCGCCGGACATGGGGGAACCGCGGGCCCCGTGCGCGGGGAGCGCGAGCAACGCCTGCACCACCTCGTCCACCGGTCCGTCCCGCCGCCACAACGCGGGAGGATCGGGAAGTTCCAGGTCGGAGACTCGATACCGGGCCGCGACGGCGTCGTCGGCCGCATAGGCGAGGAACGTGTCCATCACGCCGTTCTGCACCCGGAAGCCCTGCAGCACGAACTCGTCCTCGCGCCCGGTCGGCAGGTGCCGGAATCGGAACCCCTCGTGGACGCTGGCTCGAATCGCCGCCAAGTGCGAATGGAAGAGCGCGTCGAAGTCCACAGTGGCCACCTTTCATCAGATCGCCTTGCATGACTGGGAAAACCACCTGGCACGACGAATCCCGCCAACCAAGAAGATCTTGGTCGGACAGCCGAGCCCGTGCGTTTCAGGTGATCTTGAGAAGTGGAAGTAGTCGACCACTGGCCGCTATAAAAGAATGCTAGCCGCACGATAACGATCCGCGCACTCTTTCAATTGGGTGAATATCCGAAGCCCCGAACCGAACCGACTTCCGCTCTTTCGTCCACAGCGGACGGTATTCGACAAGTGCGCTAACCAGCCCGAATCGGCGTCGGACCACTTGAAAAGTCGCGCTATGGCAGCGAAAACGCGATCACACCGTTCGGCGGCACCCGCCGCCGGGTCGTGCCGAGGGCGGTGGCGCGCCGCCACCTCCGGCCGGACCGCGTCGAAGATCCACTAGTCAAGGTGGACAGTCCTGCCGCACCAGCGCACCGGACACCGGAAAACCCCGCCGCAGCGCGGGAATCCGCTCGAACCCGCGGCGCCGCGACAGCGGATCGCAGGCCCGGACACCGCTCGTGCGCACCGGATGAGCTCCCAGCGGTCCGCGTGCCGATCCGCACCTCCGCGCGGCCTGGACCCACCGCGTTCCGGCGAACCCCGAGCGGGCCGTCCGTCGCCCCCGTCCGGAACTCCCGCCCGACGCCCCGCCGGACCGAACCGCGCCCAGATCCGGTCCCCGGGCTCCGCGCCACGTTCCCCGCCACCCCGAAAACCGGCTGAGATCCCCGCAGCCGCCTCAGCACGCCGCTTCCGCCGCAACTTCCCCCGGCGCCGGAACTCGGCCCCGCTGCGCGGAACTCGGGCCCGAGAACGGAACCCGGGTCCTCCGGCGGACTCGGGCCATCCCGCGGAACCCGGTCCCTCCGGCGGAACTCGGCTCCCACCGACGGAGTCCGGACCCCTCCGGCGGAACTCAGACCCCGCTCGCAGGACCTGGCCTCGGCTCCCGGAACTCGGCCCCCTCCCGCGAACTGGACCCCTCCTCGCACAACTCGGCCCCAGCTCGCGGAACTCAGGCACCTCCCGCGGAACCAGACCACACCCCCAGACCCCGGTCTCAGCTCGCGGAACCAAGGCCCCGCGGAACCGGGCCTCCGCCCCCAGGACTCGGCCGCAGCTCGCCGAACTCGACCTCTCCCGCGGAACCCGAGCCCCGCGGAACTCGGGCCGCTCCCCGGAAAACCGCCGCCGACCGCACCCGCGCAGCAGTGAGCGCGCCGTGGAACGGACGTCCGTTCCGCCGGCGCGCTCGGCTGCACTGCTCCAGTTGTCGGACCACCACCCGCGATCGCCGAGGACAACCCGGTCCTCGACCTGCGGGCCGATCCGCCGCGGGGCTCACCGCGCGATCTGCTGACCGCCCTGCTGCCCCGGCTGGCCCTGCTGCTGCCAGTGCCGCATCGCGTGCTGCACCAAGGCGATCAGCGCCTGCTTGGTGGACTGCTGGTCCCGGGCGTCGCACGGTCCGATCGGCACGTGCGGTCCGATCGCCATCGCTTCCCGGATCTCCTCCATGCGGTGCTGCAGTTCGCCGTTGAAGCAGTTCACCGCGATCAGGTAGGGCAGCCCGCGGTCCTCGAAGAAGTCCACTGCGGAGAACGAATCCGCCAGCCTCCGGGTGTCGACCAGCACCACCGCGCCGATCGCGCCCTTGACCAGGTCATCCCACATGAACCAGAAGCGCTGCTGCCCGGGCGTGCCGAACAGGTACAGGATCAGGTCCGAATCCAGCGAGATGCGGCCGAAGTCCATCGCGACCGTGGTGCTTCTCTTGTCCGGTGTGGCCGCGAGGTCGTCCACGCCCGCGCTGGCCTCCGTCATCACCGCCTCGGTGGTCAGCGGGACGATCTCGGAGACGGAACCGACGAACGTCGTCTTCCCGACCCCGAAGCCGCCCGCGACGACGATCTTCGCCGAGGTGGTGGCACCGCGCTGGGGAGCAACCGGCCCCCGAGCGCCTCCTTGGGGAGCTCTATAGCCGACGGAGTCCACTCAATACCCTTTCCATCAACAACAGGTGTGGTGCGCTACCGCTTTCGGTCACCGTCTGGTGCACGGTGACCATCCCCAGTTCCGCCATGTCGGCCAGCAACACCCTAGCCACCCCGATCGGAACGGAGAGCAGCGCTCCGACTTCGGCCACCGACCTGGGATGCCGGCACATTTCAGCGATCGACTCGTGTTCCATCCGCCCCGCCGAGCCAGGCCGGTAGGCCTCGCTCGTGGACACGAGCGTCTCCAGTTGCAGCTCGTAGTTCGACCTGGTCCGGCCACCGGTCCAGGTGTACGAGCGAATGGCGGCGGGAACCTCGGCCTGCGGCTCCGGTTCACGCCCCGGTGCGCCGAACGCCCCCCTGGACTGCTCGGGCACCGGTTCACCACCCCCCGGTCGGCCCGCGGGCTGTCTCCCGACCGTCCACGGAGCCGATTCCGCCGTCCCCGAACCGGATTCCGAGGTCCCTCCCCAGGTCTCGTCCGGTTCGCGGTACGTCGGGCCTTGCGTTTCCCACTCCAGCGGAGTTTCGAACGGATCGCGCCGGTCGAACGGATCCGCTGGAGGCCGAGCGGTGGGTCGCCGGGAGTGCGGCTGCCCCGACTGGGGTTGCGGCGCACCCGCGTCTCCCGCGCCCTGATCGGCGGCCGAGCCCTCCGCCTGGTCCGCCTTCTTCCGGCGGCCGCGCCTGCCGCGGCCGCTGTCGAAGGTGAACCCGTTCATCACGTCGGCGAAGGTGTTCTCGTCCGGCTCGTCCCGTCTTCGGTCCTGCTCGCCGAACTCCGGCTCGCTCATCGCGTCACCTCACCGCGGCCGGGCGGGAGAACGGATTTCTCGCGCCCTGCAGCTGGTGCCGCAGCTCCGGGGTGAGCATCTGGCCGACGCGCTCCACCAGCATCGCCATCTCGTAGGCGATCAGGCCCATGTCGCACTGCGGTGCGGCCAGCGCGGTCAGGCAGGATCCGTCGCTGATGCCCATCTGGATCAGCGTGCCGTACTGCATCTCCACGATGGTCTCGGTGACCTCGCCCGCCTCGAAGCACTTCGCGGCGCCGTTGGTCAGGCTCAGCAGACCGGACGAGACCGCGGCGAGCTGTTCCGCGCGGTCCCTCGGCAGGTTCGCCGAACTGGTCAGCAGCAGTCCGTCCGCGGACACCACGATCGTGTGTGCCACACCGGCGACGCGCTGGGTGAAGTCCGTCACCAGCCACCCGAACCGCCGGGACATCGTCTCCTGGGGAGTCATGCAACCTCCTGGCTTGTGGTCGTGGAATCGCCGAGGGATGTCCGAACGACTCCATGTTGCCGAATCGGTGGAACCGGACGCGGGTGTTCCGCGCCCTCAGTGGCCTGGCTAGCGCTCCTTCTTCCGGTGGGGGCCATGAACAGCGTTCGAGTTCCGCACGCGCCCTCCCTACGACTCGTCCGGCGCCCGGTGCCTGCCGCGCTCGACACCGGATTGGAAGCTGGACAGCCTGCCGCGCAGCGCGTTCGCGTCGCGTTCGAACCGCTGGCCTTCCGGCCGAGTCGACGTGACCTGCGCGCTGCCCGGGGCCAGCTGCGCCTTCGGGGTGCGCCGGGGCAGACCGGAGTCGGTGAAGGACGTCGGGTTCATGCTCGTGACGGCTTCGGCCTGGCGCCACGACTCGTCGGTCGCGAAGCTCCAGCCGCCGTCGCCGTTCCCGTTCGACGCCGGGGCGGCCTCGCCGCCGGCCCAGCCGGAGTTCCCGCCCGCGGCGTCCTGCGCGGGCTCCTCGGCGGGACCGTCCTGCGACGACGAGGTCATGGCGCCGTTCCTCCCGAAGCGCAGGCCGCCTTGCAGGTCGGCCAGTCTGCGGCTCAACTCCTGCGGGCTGCGCTCCGCCGAGGTGCTCGGAGCGGCGGCCGCGGTCTCGCCGGCCCCGTCCTGCTCGAGCTCGCCGATGCCGAGCGGGTCGTCCTCGTCGACGTGCACCGCCGATGCCCCGGCGGGACCGCTGCCGTTGCGCCGCGGCAGGCCGGACCCGGTCGAGCCGGACTCGCCGGAACCGGACTCGCGGAAACCGGTCTCCCCGAACCCGGAGTCGCCGACGCCGCCGTCGCCGTATCCGGAGTCGCTGCGGCCGTTGTCGCCGAACCCGGAGTCGCCGGGACCGGACCGGCTGAAACCCGAGTCGTCGGGACCGGAGCCCGGGAATCCGGACGTGGCGAACTCCGACTCGGCGGCGGTGCCCCCGCCGGTGGTGTCCGCCGCTTCGGCGCCGGCTTCGGCCTCCGCCGCGGAATCCGCGCTGAACGACCAGGAACCGGTGTCCATGATGGACGTCGCCTGCTCGTCACCGGGCCATTGCCGGCCCTGCTCCTGCGCGCGTTCCTGCTCCTGCTCGCGGGCGTACTCGTCGAGGTCCTCGTCCGTGATGGGCTGGAACCACTGGGTGGAGACCTCTTCGAAGATCGGCGACTGCGCGTCGGACGCGGCCGAGGTCTCCTCGGGTGCGGGCGGCCACGCCAGGTCCGAGGACGTCCAGTCCGCGGAGAAGTCGTGGGAATCGGCCTGCTCCGGGATGTCCACCGGGGTGAACAGGCTGCCGAGGTCGCCCGCCGGTTCCTGCTGCGAGGGGCCGACGAGACCGGCCGCCGGCTCCCGCTTGGGCAGCGGGGAGTTCGACTCGGCGGGCGTGAGGAAGCCGGTGTTGAACGTGTTCCGATCGGCGTCCGGTTCCGCGGTGCTGAACCCGGTCTCGGCCGGGTCCGCGCCGCCGAAGCCGAAGCTCGTCCCGGCGGGCTCGGATGCGGTGCCGAACCCGGTTTCGGCGGCGAAGCCGGTGCCGGTGCTGAACCCGGTCTCGCTCTCCGCCGTGCCGAAGCCGCCGTCCGCGGTGCTGAACCCGGTGTCGCCGCCCGCGCTCCACACGAACCCGGTGTCGTCGTGCTGCGACCCGGATTCGGTGCCGGAGGCGGTCGGCTGCGGCCCGGTCCCGAAGGTGCCGGAGGTCGGCAGGTCGTGGTGCGCCACGCCGTTGCGCTGCCCGCCGGTCGCGGGGCTGGTCTGCTGCGGGACGGCCGAACCCGCGACCACGTGCTCCGCGGGGATGTTCACTGTGGCCCGCACACCGTCCACATCGGGGCCGCCGTGCAGCCGCACGGTGACGCCGTGGCGCAGCGCGAGCCGGGAGACCACGAACAGGCCCATCCGGCGCGAGGTCGCCAGGTCGTTCTCGTCGACCCGGGACATCCGCTCGTTCGCGGCGGCCAGTTCCTGGTCGCCCATGCCGATGCCCTCGTCGAGCACGTCCACGGTGATCGACCCGTCGCCCGCCTGGTAGCTGGAGACGGTGACCGAGGTGTCCGGCGCGGAGAAGTTCGCCGCGTTGTCCATCAGCTCGGCCATCAGCCGCACCAGGTCGCTGGCCGCGTGGCCCAGCAGCCGCACCTGGGGCGGCGGCTGCACGACGACGCGCGGGTACTGCTCGATCTCGGAGACCGCGGCGCGCAGCATGTCGCCGAGTTCGGTGGGCCGGACGAACCGCCGCGCCAGGTCGCTGCCGGAGAGCACCATCAGGTTCTCGTTGTTGCGGCGCATCCGAGTCGCGAGGTGGTCCAGCTGGAACAACCGGGACAGCTGGTCCGGGTCCTCTTCGTCCTGCTCGAGCTGCTCGAACAGCCGCAGCTGGCGTTCCAGCAGGCCCTGGCTCCGCCGGGAGACGCCGACGAACGATTCGCTGTAGCCGTGCCGCAGCGAGGCCTGTTCGGCGGCGAGCCGCAGCGCCTGCTCCTGCACCTGGTCGAAGGCGCGGGCCACCTGGCCGACCTCTTCGGTGGTCTGCACCGGCAGCGGCCGCAGCTCTTGCGCCTCTTCACCGGACCGGATGCCGGCGACCGCGTCGGGGAGCCCGTGCTGGGCGGCGTCGAGCGCGCCCTGCCGGAGCAGGCGCAGCGAACCGATCAGCTGGCGGCTGATCATCGTGATGACGGCGGCGGCGATGATGAGCGCCGCCAGCAGCAGCGCCGAGTCCCACCCGGCCGCGTTGCCCGCGTCCTCGCGGAGCGTGTTCGCCCCGGCCCGGACCTCGTCGGCGAGGTCGTTGTGGCCGTCGTCGATGAGTTCGACCACCTGGTCGGAGACGCCGTTCCACTGCTCGGTGCTCACCGGGAGCTCGCCGCCGCTCATCCCGGCCATCAGGACCTGGGTGAGCATCGCGTTCCGCTGGATGATCTCCGGGCCCTGGGTGGTGGCGTCCAGCCGCTCCTGCCAGTGGCGGGCGACGGTGGCGCGCGCGTCGGCGATCTTGGAGACGAGGCGGGCGCGGGAGCCCTGCAGCGCGTCACCGGACTGCGGGGCCAGCTGGCCCTGGGACAGCCCGCTGAGCACCCAGGCCTGCTGCAGCCGGACCTCTTCCATCATGGCGAGCATGTCCTGCAGCGCCGAGGCGGTCGCGGCCAGCGACGGCTCGGACACGGTGCTGGTGAGCGCGCGGTCCAGCGACAGCACCGAGGTGATGGCGGCGCTGTAGGCGTTGATGGTGTCGGGGGTGGACAGCGATTCGCGGCGGACCGCTTCGCGCGCGGACCGGAGCTGATCGAGCGCGGCGTGCACCTCGTGGTGGCGGTCGTCGACGATCTGGCCGTAGTCGATCTCGCCGGGACCGGCCGATTGCTCGAACTCCTCGTCGACGGCGGCGAACGCGGCGTCCACTTCGGCGATCCGTAGGTCGAGCTCTTCGGCGTTGTTGGACAGGACCGCGGCGTTGCGCTCGTCCTGCAGGGCGGCGACGAGGGGCTCGACCTTCTGCGCGCCGTCCAGCACGTGCGCGACGCGCTCGTACTCGGTGGCCTGGGCGACCTGCCAGCGGATCTGGGAGATGCCCAGACCGACGGCGAAGACGACCGGGACCAGCACGACGGCGGCGAACTTGACCGGGAGGCTCCAGTTGCGCCACTGGCCTAACAGGGCCCGCTTGCGCGGGGTGGGCGCCGTCACGAGCACCACCCCGGCATCGGCCGGGCGGCCCGGCTCGGCAGGCGATCTCGTTCGAGTGAACTTGGCGTCGGGGAACGGCGCATGCGTGTGATCCCGCAATCGTCGTCTGGGTTGTCGGGGGGAAAGCGGTCCGGCGGCGGGCAGGCTCGCAGTCGGCGGGGCGAACTTCCAGCACAGAACCGTATCGGTGCGGCGGCGCCAGCGAGACCGAGCGTTACCGAACCGATCGCTACGGGCTGTGCCAGGACTGACGGCATTCCGGACACGGACACCTAACCGGGGCGAAGGAAGAGGAGGCGGTCTGCTTTCGGGTGCCTGCACTATAAACCCTGCCCCCAGGAAACAGCGGAGGGCGTTTTCGACTCAATCGACTCCGCGGAAGACCGCACGTCACGTGTTCCCGCGGCAGCTCCGCACGTACCGGAACGAGGAATTTTTCACTGCGCGGAAGCACGATCGGGCGCGTCCGATCGCTGCCGGGCCGCCTGGAAAACCTTCGCCGCGGCGTGCAGCCGCGTGGTCGAAGTTCAACCGGACGTGTCACGAGGCGACTGAGACACCCCCGTTCGTCACGCTAAGTGATTGACTCGTCATCCTGTGTGGCGACATCTCTTCCCAATTGCGTCGGAGAGGTGGTTAACTTCGCCGCCGCTGAGCTTCGACATCGCATCCACCGGGTCCCCCGAGTTCCGACCGACCCGAACTAGAGAACTTCCGGGAAGGAAGCATGAGCGACGCCTCTCAAACCCTAATCCGCGTGTACCCCCAACACCGCGTCCGGCGACAAACCCCGAAACCCTTCGCCGGAATCGAGCGCACCACCACCATCGCGCAGCGAACCGGCCCCGATTATCGGGCTATCGCGGCGAGCGCCGAATTCCACGCCCTGCGCCGCAGGGTGGTCCGGTTCGTATTTCCGATGACCGCGTTATTCCTACTCTGGTATCTCGGATACGTCCTGCTCGCGGCCTACCAGACCGAGCTGATGGCCACCCCCGTGCTCGGCTTGATCAACATCGGACTGCTGCTCGGAATCGGGCAATTCGTGTCCACAGTGCTCATCACCACCGCTTACGTCCGGTTCGCCGAGCGGTCCATCGACCCCCTCGTCGAGGAACTCCGCGCCGAAGTGGACGCCTCCCCCGCCTCCGCAACGGACGGTGACCGGCGATGAACCACGCCTTCGTCCTCGCCGCCCGCGAGTCCTCCGACGACTCGCTGCTGCCCGCCGACGGCCCCGCCGTGAACACCGCGATCTTCGCCGGGTTCGTGCTGATCACGCTGTTCCTCGTCTACCGCGTCAGCAGCAGGCGCAGCACCACCGCCGACTACTTCGCCGCAGGTGGCTCGTTCACCGGCGCGCAGAACGGCATGGCGCTGTCCGGCGACTTCCTCTCCGCCGCCTCGTTCCTCGGCATCGCCGGTGCCATCGCGGTGCACGGCTACGACGGCTTCCTGTACTCGATCGGCTTCCTGGTCGCCTGGCTGATCAACCTGCTGCTCATCGCCGAGCGGATGCGCAACACGGGCCGGTTCACCATGGGCGACGTGCTCAGCTTCCGGATGCGCAAGCGCCCGGTGCGGGCCGCGGCCGCCGTCTCCACGCTGGCCATCACCTTCGTCTACATGATCGCGCAGATGGCCGGGGCCGGCGGCCTCGTCGCCCTGTTGCTCGACGTGCACAGCACCGGCGGCCAGGCGATCGTGATCGCCGTCGTCGGCGTCATCATGGTGCTGTACGTGCTGGTCGGCGGCATGAAGGGCACCACCTGGGTGCAGATCGTGAAGGCCGGGCTGCTGTTCCTCTGCGTCGGGATGATGACGATCTTCCTGATCGGGAAGTTCGGCTACAACCCGTCGAAGCTGCTGGTCTACGCCGCCGAGAACAACCCGAACGGGCGGGACATCTTCGCCCCGGGCGTGCAGTACGGGCTGTCCGCCATGACCAGGCTGGACTTCGTCTCGCTGTCGCTGGCCCTGGTGCTGGGCGTGGGCGGGCTGCCGCACGTGCTGATGCGCTTCTACACGGTCCCGAACGCGAAGGAGGCCCGCCGCTCGGTGGTGTGGGCGGTGTGGACGATGTCCGCGTTCTACCTGTGCACCCTGATCATCGGGTTCGGCGCCGCCGCGCTGGTCGGCACCCCGACCATCCTGGACGCCCCCGGCGGCGAGAACTCCGCGGCGCCGCTGCTGGCGTACGAGGTGGGCGGCACCTTCCTGCTCGGCATCGTGGCCGCCGTCGCGTTCGCGACCATCCTCGCCGTGGTCGCCGGGCTCACCCTGACCGCGTCGGCCTCGTTCGCGCACGACATCTACGCGAACCTGATCAAGGACGGCAACGCCGACTCCGACCGGGTCGTGCGGGTCGCGCGCTACACGGCGCTGGGCATCGGCGGGGTGTCCATCCTGGGCGGCATCGCCGTCAACGGGCAGAACATCGCGTTCCTGGTAGGGCTGGCCTTCGCGTTCGCGGCCTCGGCGAACCTGTCCACGCTGCTGTACTCGCTGTTCTGGCGGCGGTTCAACACCGCGGGAACGCTGTGGGGGATCTACAGCGGACTGGCGTCCTGCCTGGTGCTGGTCGTGCTGTCCCCGGTGGTCTCGGGAGCCCCGGACTCGATCTTCCCGGGGATGGACTTCGCGCTGTTCCCGCTGCGCAACCCCGGCATCGTGTCCATCCCGATCTCGTTCCTGTTCGCCGCGATCGGCACGCTGCTCAGCACCGAGAAACCGGACGCGGACAAGCAGGACGAGATGGAGGTCCGCGCGCTCACCGGGATCGGCGCGGACAAGGGCTGATGCGCTGGCGCGGACGCGTCCGGAGGTGCGGCTCCGGGAGCGTCCGCGCCGCTCGGAGCCCCGGGTTTTCCCCCGGAGCGGTCGTCAGGCGCCCGCGCGGGGTTCGAATCCGACGCATTCCGCGACCGGCAGCCCCGGATAGCGGGGAATCCGCTCATCCCATCCGGCGCGGGTGCACCGCATGTACGTGACACCGCGTCGCGTCCGGTTCAGCGACGGGTGCTCGCAGTACCGGCACAACCCCGCGGGAACGGCCAAACCGTCCCAGGGATCCGCATCCGCCATCGATTCCTCCGGTCCACTCCGATCCGGCGGCACCGGTTCCGCGCTGGCCCGCCGGAATGCCGCCGCTTTCGCGGGCAGCTTAACCGCCGGCCCGAGTTGGTGACTCAGCGGTGAACCGCGCGCTTCACTTCACCGGATCGTGGACACTGATGCAGCAATCGCGATCGCGCACCGATGTCCGGGCGCGAATTCTTTTCGGAATTCGGCGCACGGCCGGACCATTCCCCGAAGCACACGATCGGACACTCCCGGCACCCCCGCCGCGGCCGATAAGATGAACGGCGCGTTGATTGTTCGACCAAGGGGAAACGTCGGAACGATCTGTTCGCGAAACTCCCGCCCGGAGTTCGACCCGGCCGCGGGAGCCAGGGGGAAAATCATGCACACGATCCGGAACGCCGTGCTGGCGGGAATCGCCGCAATGGTGCTGCAAGTGCACGGACTGGGCGCCGGGGTCGCGCACTTCGTGTTCGAATTCGGCCACCGGCTGGCCGAGCTCAGCAGGGACGCCGGGACCGACCGCGCCGAGGACTTCCGAGTCCCCGGGGTGAACCTGCGGGCCGGTCCCGGCACTTCCTCGGTGGTGCTCGGCGTCGGCAACCCGGGCGACCGGCTGGTGCAGCGCCGCGAAGTCGACGGCGAGCGGGTGACCTGCCCGGACGGCGGCGCGCAGCACACGTGGTGGCAGGTGCTGGACCGGCGCACCCGGGTCACCGGGTACGTCAGCTCCTGCTTCCTGTGACGGCCGAGCGGCTTCGGTCGCGCCGCGGCCGCCCGATCCGGCGACCACCCGCGCAGAGCCCGGTCGGGCCGCCACCTGCGCGGAAGGCCCCGGGCCGGCTATCACCTGCACGAACGGTCCTGGCTCGGCGACCACCTGCGCGAACGGTCCTGGCCGGGCGACCACTTGTCCGGATGGTCCTGGGCGGGCTGTCACCTGGCGCGAAGAGTCCTGGTCGGACGGCCACCGGCACGAACGGTCCCGGTGTCGGGCGGCCTACCCGCGGGACGGTCGTGGTCGGACGGCCACCGGCACGAACGGTCCCGGCGTCGGGCGGCCCCACCCGGGGACGCTCCGGGTGTCGGGCGGCCACCCGCGCGTCCTCGTCAGGCTGTCACCTGCGCGGCCGGCCCCAGCCTGGAGGGCACCCGCGGTGACCGGCTTGATCGGATCACTCGCGTGGACCGGCCTGGTCGGGCGGCCCCACGCCGGCGCCCTGCCCAGGCCGATCGCGGGCGCGGACAGGCTACGTCGGACGTCCGCTCGCGCGGGCGCGGCCGCCGGGCCACCACTCGCAGGAACGGCACCGGTCAGGCGGCCCACCGGTCAGGCGGCCCACCGGTCAAGCGGTCGCCCGGTCAGGCGGTACCCGGTCAAGCGGTCGCCCGCGCGGCCGCCCGTCCGGCGGCGCGCCCCGAGAACAGGCAGCCGCCGAGGAAGGTCCCCTCCAGCGAGCGGTACCCGTGCATGCCACCACCGCCGAACCCGGCCACCTCACCGGCCGCGTACAGCCCCGGCAGCGGCGCACCGCCCGCGCCGAGCACCCGCGCGTCCAGGTCCGTCTCGACCCCGCCGAGGGTCTTGCGGGTCAGCAGCGACAGCCGCACCGCCACCAGCGGCCCGGCCGCCGGGTCCAGCAGCCGGTGCGGCGGGGCGACCCGGACCAGCCGGTCCACGCTGTAGTGCCGGGCCGCGCGGATCAGCGACACCTGCGCGTCCTTGCCGAGCCCGGAGGTGACCTGCCGGTCCCGGGCCACGATGTCGCGTTCCAGCTGCTCGGCGTCGATCAGGTCGGTACCGGTCAGCTCGTTCATGCCGCGCACCAGCTCGGGCAGCGTGCGGCGGGTGACGAAGTCGGCGCCGCGCTTGACGAACTCGGCGACCGGGCCCGGTGTCACCTCGCCGCCGCGGGCGAGCACCTCGCCGATGCTGCGGCCGGTGAGGTCGGGGTTCTGCTCCGAACCGGACAGCGCGAACTCGCGGCTGATGATGCGCCGGTTGAGCACGAACCAGGTGTGGTCGTGGCCGGTGGAACCGATGTGCGCCAAGGTCGCCAGCGTGTCCGCGCCGGGGAACAGCGGCGGCGGCAACCTGCGGCCGAGCGCGTCGATCCAGAACGACGACGGTCCCGGGAGGATGCGGATGCCGTGGTCGGTCCACACCGGATCGTAGTTGCGGATTCCTTCGGTGTAGTGCCACATCCGGTCGGAGTTGATGATGCGGCCACCGCTGTCCCCGACGACCTCCAGCATCCGCCCGTCCACGTGGTCGGGCACTCCGGCGATCATCTTCGCGGGGGCGGGGCCGAGCCGCGCGGGCCAGTTGCGCCGCACCAGGTCCAGGTTCGCGCCGATGCCGCCGGAGGTGACCACGACGGCCTGCGCGCGCAGGTCGAACTCGCCGATCGCGGTCCGGGAGCTGCGCTGGCCGCGGGAGACCCCGCTGGGTTCCAGCACCTCGCCGCGCACCCCGTCCACCGCACCTCCGGTGGTGGTCAGCCCGGTGACGCGGTGCCGGAAGCGCACTTCCACCCGGCCGCGCTCCTCGGCGGCGCGCACCCGGCGCAGGAACGGCTCCAGCACGCCGGGCCCGGTCCCCCAGGTGACGTGGAAGCGCGGCACCGAGTTGCCGTGCCCGGTGGCCAGCGATCCGCCGCGCTCGGCCCACTGCACCAGCGGGAACAGCGACAACCCCTGCTCGCGCAGCCAGGACCGCTTCTCCCCGGCAGCGAAGTCCACGTACGCCTCGGCCCAGCGGCGCGGCCAGTGGTCGTCGTCGCGGTCGAACCCGGCGGTGCCCTGCCAGTCCTGCCAGGCCAGTTCGTGCGAGTCCCGCACGCCGAGCCTGCGCTGCTCCGGGGAGTCCACCAGGAACAGGCCGCCGAACGACCAGTGCGCCTGCCCGCCCAGCGAGGCCGCCGGCTCCTGGTCGAGCAGCAGCACGCGGCGACCTGCGTCGGCCAGCTCCGCGGTCGCGACCAGGCCGGCGAGCCCGGCCCCCACCACGATGACATCGGCGTCGAACGCCACCAGCGACTCCTCTGCTCACTCGGTCGGAAGCTCTGCGAACTATAGGCCGCCGGGCCGCCCCCGACGCCAGTCCGCGGAGGCCCGCTCTCGCATTCGGCGGCCGCGATTGCGCTGAACCGCTCAAGGACCTTCCCCCGCCGGGTCGGACGCATGCGGTTATCAGCATCTGACAACGGCTCTTCCACGCGGCGGGACGCTCCGGCAAGCCTGTGAACCAGGACACAGCTCAACGGAGAGGAGTCCGCGTTGCGAGCGGTCAGAGTGCACGCCTACGGCGAGAGACCCGTGGTCGAATCGGTTCCCGATCCGGCCGTGCGGGAACCGCTGGACGTGCTGGTCGAAGTCGGGGCGGCGGGTGTGTGCCGCACCGACCTGCACATCATCGAAGGGCAGTGGGCCGACAAGAGCGGCGTCGCGCTGCCCTACGTCATCGGGCACGAGAACGCGGGCACCGTCCGCGAGGTCGGCAGCGCGGTGAGCAACGTCCGCCCCGGCGACAAGGTCATCCTGCACCCGCTGGTGACCTGCGGGCTGTGCCGCCCGTGCCGCGGCGGGGACGACGTGCACTGCGAGAACTCGCTGTTCCCCGGCATCGACACGGACGGGGGCATGGCGGAGCTGCTGCGCACGAACGCCCGCTCGGTGGTGAAGCTCGACGACGGGCTGGAACCCGCCGAGGTGGCGGCGCTCGCCGACGCCGGGCTCACCGCGTACCACGCGGTGCGCAAGGCGGTGCCGCTGCTGCACCCCGGCGCCCACGTGGTCGTGATCGGGGCGGGCGGGCTCGGCCACATCGGGCTGCAGTCCCTGGTGGCGCTGACCCCCGCCGAGATCACCGTGGTGGACCGCTCCCCGGAGGCGCTGCGGCTGGCCGAGCAGCTCGGCGCGCACCACGCGGTCCGGGCCGACGGCGGCCAGGTCGACGCGGTCCGCGACATCACCGGCGGGAAGGGCGCCGAGGTGGTGCTCGACTTCGTCGGCGAGAACGGCACCGAGGCGGACGGCATCGCGATGACCCGGGACGCCGGTTCGTACTTCGTCATCGGCTACGGCGGCAGGCTCGACGTGCCGACCATCGACGTCATCTCCCGCGAGATCAACGTGGTCGGCAACCTCGTCGGCTCGTACCTGGACCTCGACGAGCTGATGACGCTCACCGCGCAGGGCAAGGTCTCGCTGCGCACCCGCACCTACCCGCTGGACGCCGCGCTGGACGCGCTCGACGACCTCGATTCGGGCCGCATCCCCGGCGGCCGCGCCATCCTCGTCCCCTGACCCGCCCCACCACGGAGGTTCGCCATGTATGAGAAGGACGGAACGAAGTACTTCATCGTCGACAGCCACATCCACGCGTGGGACGGGACGCCGGCCAACCAGGCCAACCGCTACGGCGAGGGCTTCCTGAACTGCTTCTTCGACTACCACCGGAACCTGAGCCCGGAGTCGGAGATCTGGACGCACGAGCAGTTCCAGAAGCAGAGCGAGGAGAAGATCCTCCACGACCTGTTCGAGGTCGGGTACGTCGACAAGGCCATCTTCCAGCCGACCTACCTCACCGACTTCTTCGTCAACGGCTTCAACACCACCGAGCAGGACGGCGCGCTCGCGGAGAAGCACCCGGACAAGTTCATCGTGAACGGCGGCTGGGACCCGCGGGACGGCGAGGCCGGTCTGGGCGCGCTGGAACGGCTCGCGGAGCGCTGGCAGCTCAAGGGCACCAAGCTCTACACCGCGGAGTGGAAGGGCGAGTCCAAGGGATGGAAGCTGACCGACCCGTGGGCCTACCGCTACCTGGAGAAGTGCCAGGAGCTGGGCATCCGCAACATCCACATCCACAAGGGACCGACGATCTACCCGCTGAACCGGGACGCGTTCGACGTGGCCGACGTCGACGACGTGGCCTCGGCGTTCCCGGAGCTGAACTTCATCGTGGAGCACGTGGGGCTGCCGCGGCTGGAGGACTTCTGCTGGATCGCCACCCAGGAGCCCAACGTCTACGGCGGACTCGCGGTGGCGATGGCGTTCATGCACCACCGGCCGCGCTACTTCGCGCAGATCATCGGTGAACTGCTGTTCTGGCTGGACGAGAACCGGATCACCTTCTCCAGCGACTACGCGATCTGGACGCCGAAGTGGCTGGTGGAGCAGTTCGTGGACTTCCAGATCCCGGAGGACATGCAGGACGAGTACGGGGTCCTGACCACCGACGCGAAGCGCAAGATCCTCGGCCTGAACGCGGCGCGGCTCTACGACATCGAGGTGCCCGCGGAGATGCGCGCCGCCGAGCCCCAGGTCCCGGCCGGCCGCGAACCGGTGGCCTCCGAGCTGAACCAGGAGGTGATGTCGTCATGACCGCGGCCGTGGACCTGGAGACCGAGGTGTGGCGGGCGCTGGACGCGGTGCTCGACCCGGAGCTGGACCAGCCGGTCACCGAGCTGGAGTTCGTGTCGCGGGTGGCGGTGGACCGCGCGGACGTGCAGGTCGACCTGCGGTTGCCGACCTACTTCTGCGCACCGAACTTCGCCTATTTGATGGTCGCCGACGCGCACGACGCGGTGGCCGAGCTGCCCTGGGTGCGGCGGGTGCGGGTGCGGCTGCTGGACCACTTCGCGTCCGAGGAGATCAACGCGGGAGTGGCGGCCGGGGACGGTTTCGACGCCGCGTTCCCCGGGCTGGCCGCCGGTGAGCTGGAGGAGCTGCGCAGCACGTTCCTGCGCAAGGCGCACCTGGCCTACCAGGAGCAGGTGGCCCAGCAGCTGCTGCGTTCGGGCACGGAGCTGGAGCAGCTGGTGCGGGTCCGGATCGGCGAGCTGCCGCCGAGCCCCGCGCTGGACCGGTTGCGCAGGCGGCGGGGCCAGCTGGGCCTGCCGTCCGGACCGGAGGCTCCGCTGCTCGTCGACGACGAGGGTGCTCCGGTGCCCGTCGAGGGGTTGTCGGCGCGGCTGCGGTTCGCCCGCACCACGCGGGTCAGCATCGAGGGCAACGCCGGCTGGTGTCGTGGCCTGCTCGACACCCGGTACGGGCCAGGCGGGGAAACCGCCCGGCCTCGCCTACATTGAGGAGCATGGACGCGCTGCCCACCGGCGGGCGGAACCCGCAGCACAACGGCGCCAAGGCGCCGACGGGGACGTTGCAGTCGGTGGGCCGTGCGCTGCGGGTGCTGGAGGCGATCGCGGATTCCCCGTGCGGGGTGAGCGCGAAGTCCCTCGCCGCTCAGCTGGACCTGACCCTGCCGACGACGTACCACCTGCTGACGACACTGGTGGAGGCCGGTCACGTGGTGCACCTGACCGAGCAGAAGGTGTTCGCGCTGGGCTACAAGGCGCGCTTCCTCGGGCAGGCGCTGTCCCGGCAGCTCGCGGTGCCGCCGGAGATCGCCGGGGCGATCCGCCGGTTGCACCAGCACGCGGACGCCGCCGCGTACTACGCGATCTACCGGGACACCGAAGTGGTCATCGCGCACGTGGAGGACTCGGACCGGCGTCCGCGGGTGCAGCCGCTGGACGTGGGGTTCCACCAGGCCTCGCACGCCACCGCCTTCGGCAAGATCATGCTGGCGGCGATGGAGCAGCAGCAGCGCGGGCGCTACCTGGAGCAGGCCGGGATGACGCCGTGCACGCCGTCCACGATCCGCACCAGGGAGGCGCTGGAAGAGCACCTCGCGCACGTGCGGCAGTCGCAGATCGCCTTGGAGATCGCGGAGTTCCAGCCGGGGTTGGCGTGCATGGCCTCGCCGGTGTTCGACCCGGCGGGCTGCGTGACCGCGTCGGTGGCGATCTCGTTGCCGATCGCGGAGTTCCGCGCTCGGCGCTGGGCGGTTGAGCGCGCGGTGCGGCAGGGCGCGGTGCGGGTGACGCGCGCGCTGGTGAGCCGGCCGCGCGGGTGAGCGGGATCTTCCGGCCTGCCGTGCTTTCCGGGCGGCAGGCCGGAAATCCACTCGGTCGGGGTGTATCCAGCTGAAGTGCTGGCGCTCTGATCGCGGTTTCGGGAATCTGGGTTCAGTCCGGGCCACGTCTTGGGCCGACAGGACGCCTCTTCCGATTTTCCCTTGCCGTGAAAGGAGATCCAGCATGTCCGCTGCCGCCACCACGATCTCGGAGCCGCGTCGCCGAAACCGTCCACTGTGGACCAGGGCGCGTTCCGCGCTGACCCCGCTCCTCGCGCTCGGCATCGCGCTCGGCGGGCTCGGCGGAGCCGCGAACGCGGGGCCCGCGACACCGATCCCCTGCCAGGACGGCGCGTTCTGCGCCTACCCGCACGTCGAACTCCAGGGCGAACCACACCGCGCCGAGCTGCGCGCGACCGCCGTGGAGGAGTGCGTCGCGCTCCCGGCCGAACCGGAGGTGAAGTCCTTCGCCAACCAGACCGGGAAACCCGTCACGGTGTACCAGGACCCGGACTGCGACACGCACGCCGACTTCGCGACCTACCCGTCCGGTTCGCACGCGCCGCGGTCCGACTACGTGCCGCGGGCGATCAAGATCTGGTCACGCTGACCCGGTGTCGGCGGGCGCACCGCCCGCCGACCCGGCCGCCCCCGCCGCACCCGGCACCAGCACGCGCAGCAACCGCCGCGCCGACCGGTCCCAGGTGAACAGGGCGGCCTGCTCGCAGCCGCCGCGCACCAGCTCGGCGCGCTGCTCCGGATCGTCCACCTCGCGCACCGCCGCGGCGAAGGCCGCGACGTCCCCCACCGGGAAGAACCGCGCGTGACCACCGGTCACCTCGCGGAAGATCTCCAGATCGCTGCACACGACAGGAGTTCCGGCATGCATCGCCTCGATGATCGGCAACCCGAAGCCCTCGTCCCGCGAGGCCGTCACCAGCGCCGCCGCCCCGCGCAGCAGCGTCCGGTACGCGTCCTCGTCGATGCCGTTCCAGAACACCACGTCCGAACCGGCGGGTACCAGCGCGCGCAGCTCCGCCTCCCTGGCGGGCGCGATCCGGCTCAGCAGGTGCAGTCGGTACCCGGGCAGCGAACCCATCCCCGCGATCAGCGTCTCGACGTCCTTGTAGGGCATGAACGAGCCCATGTAGACGAGTTCGCGGACCTGGCCGGCCGGGACGTGCTCGGCATCGACGGGTTCCGGCAGGCCGGACGGCGCGTTCGGCACCACCGTCACCGGTCGCCGGGTGAGGCGGTGGCGGCGGATGAGCCGCGCGGTCGTCTCGCTGACCGTGACGACCGAGTCCGCCCGGTTCAGCAGCAGCCGCTGCGGCCAGTAGGCGCGGTGGTACAGCCGCCAGATCGCCCGCACCGGCAGCGGCAGGAAACCGGGCGGTTCCGGGTGCCGGTAGTAGATGAGGTCGTGCAGCGTGAGCACCAGCCGGTACCGGCGGCCGAACCCGCCGATCACCTGCATGGGGCTGAACACCACGTCCGCGCCCAGCGCGTGCAGCCTGCTCGCCAGGGACAGCTCGCGCACCGAGAACGGACTGTTGATCTTGACGTGCGGCACCTCCGCGGGCAGCAGCGCGAGCTGGCGCCGGTCGTGGATCAGCATCGTCACCGGGTGCAGGGCGTGCAGCGCGCGGATCAGCTCGGCGCCGAACCGGCTGATCCCGTCGTGCGCGTCGACGCGGGTCCACCGGGCGTCCACGAACACCCGCGCGGGCCGCCCGCCTGCGGGCTCCGCCGGTTCGCGGGACTCGTCGGAGCGGACGTGGCCTAACGAACCGGTCGTCCCGGTGGCGGTGTCGGTGGTGCCGGTGTCGGTGGTGCCGGATTCGGCGGTGCCGGATTCGGCGGTGCCGGGTTCGGCGGTCCCGGCCGGTTCGGCGGTCTCCGCCGGGCCGGTCGGCTCCGCCGGATCGGTAGGACGGGCGGTCATGGCTCTCCCAGGAAGCGATCGATCGCGGCCGCGGCGGCGGCGGGCGTCTCGTAGTGCACGAGGTGCCCGACCTCGGGGATCACCACCAGCTCCGCGTCCGGCAGGCCCGCGACGAGTTCGCGCTGCCCGGCCAGCGGGGCGATGTCGTCGGTCTCCCCCGCGATCAGCAGCGTCGGCATCGCCAGCGCTGCGCGGTAGTCGGCCACCGTGCCGGTCACCGAGGCCTCGTAGGTCTCGGCGAGCAGCGCCGGGCTGTGGAAGCGGGAGAAGTGGCGCCGGTGGCTGTCGTGCACGAACCGCCGCACCTCCGGGTCGCGGCTGCGCAGCATCACCAGCCCGGTGCCCCACACCACCAGCCGGTTCGCCAGCAGCGCTCGCCCCAGCCGCGACGGCAGCGCCGTGCCCAGGGCGTAGTACAGCGAGGTCAGCTTGGACAGCACCACCCGCGGCCCCCGCAGCGCGGGAGTCGAGATCGGGTTGACCAGCACCAACCGTTCCACCAATTCCGGATCACGGGAGGCGACGTGCGCAGCCACCACCGAACCGAAGGAGTGCCCGAGCAGCACCACCGGCCGCTCACGGCCACCGAGGTGCTCGATGAGCTCGATGATCGCGTCGGCGTAGCCGGGCACGTCGTGCGCGCGCCCGGTCATCGGCCCGGAGTCGCCGAACCCCGGCAGATCGGGGACGACGGCGGTGCCGCGGTGCAGCCGGGCCACGATCGGCTCCAGCCCGTGGTGGGTGCCGCGCAGGCCGTGCACCAGCACGACCAGCGGATCGGCTCCTGCATCCACCGAGCCCGCGGGCTGCTCGGAGCCCTCCTGCTGTTCAGAGCCCTGCTGCTCCGGGTCTTCCGGCTGCCCCGGCACATCGCCGGGAGTGCGCGATCGGTAGGTCCAGAAGCGCAGGTCGGAACCCTGGATCCGCGCCACCTGCGACTCGGACCGCGGTTCCGGTTCGGACGGCCCCGTTCTCGCCGGCGATGGTCTGCTGTTCACGGCGGTGCCTCAGCTGGCCAGCTCGGCGGGCAGCTCCACCGGAGTCGCCCCGTCGTCGTGCGCGAGCGCGTGCCGGTAGATCGATTCGAAGCGGGCCAGCACCGCGTCGATGTCGTGCTTGCCGCTGACCAGCCGCTCCCCCGCGGCGCCCATCCGGTCGATGGTGGCACGATCCGCGAGCACGTCGTCGATGGCGTGCGCCAAAGCGTGCACGTCCCGCGGCGGGTACAGCCAGCCGTTCTCGCCCGCCTCGACCAGGTGCGGCAGCGCCATCGCGTCGGCCAGCACCACCGGAGTGACCGCGGACATCGCCTCCATCGTGGCGAGGCTCTGCAGTTCGGCGATGCTCGGCATGCAGAACAGGTCCGCCCTGGCGTAGGCGTCGAGCAGCTCCTCCTCGTCGACCAGGCCGGCGAAGTGGACCCGGTCGGCGATGCCGAGCTCGGCCGCGAGTTCGGCCAGCGGCTCGCGGCAGCTGCCGTCCCCGACGATCTCCAGCCGGGTGGCGTGCTCGGTCTTGAGCAGCGCCATCGCCCGCAGCAGGTCGTCGATGTGCTTCTCCTCGTCGAGCCTGCCGACGAACAGCACGGTGCGGGTAGCGGGGTCCGGGTCCTGCTTGCGCAGCTCCTGCGCCCGGCGGCGGTACCGGCCCACGTCGATCCCGCAGGACACCGGCACCGCAGTGCGGGAGAACCCGTTGTCCTGCAGCAGCTGCACCGCGCGCGGCGTGGGCGCGGTGACCAGCTGCGCCTTGCCGTAGTGCTTGATCAGGTTGTGCCAGAGCAGCCACGCACCGGCCTTCTGCAGGGCCCGCGGGATGCGCACGTAGCCGAAGATGTTCTCCGGCATGAAGTGGTTGGTGGCGATCAGCCCGATGCCCTGGCGGCGCGCCGCGTTGATCAGGCCGCGCCCGATGAAGAAGTGCGACTGGACGTGCACGATGTCCGGCTGGATCTCGCGCAGCAACCGGTCGGCGACCGACGAGGCCTGCCACGGCGGGCAGGCCCGGAACGTCGGGTGCGCCGGCGTGCGGTAGGACGCGACCCGGTGCACCGTCACGCCGTCCTCGACGCAGGTGCTCTCGTTGCGGTCCACCGAGTGGCAGATCACGTGCACGTCGTGGCCGCGGCGGGCCAGCCCGGTCGCGAGCCGGTGGCCGAAGTTCGCCGCACCGTTCACCTCGGGCGGGTACATCACCGCGCCGATCACGATGCGCAGCCGATCTCCGCCGAACGGTTGCGAAGTCAAGTTGAACTCCCGTCAGAACGTATCCGCCGAACGTCGGCCTCGCCGTCGCCGGCCGCGGTTGCTTGCACTCGCCGATCTTGGGTGTCCGGGTGGTGCCGCGCGAGCGCGAACACGCCTGCGCAGGCGATCGCGGCGCACAGCAGCTCACCGATCGCGGTCGCACCGTCCACGGCGTCGGCCTCACCCAGCAGCCCGATGCCCAGGCCCACCGCCACCAACGGGTCGATCACGGTCAGGCAGGCCACCACCAGATCGGGCGGGCCGCTCGCGTACCCGTGCTGCAGCAGCCAGCCGCCCACGACCATCGCCACCACGATCACGACCAGCGGCAGCGGGTTGATGTTCAGCAGCGGTTCGCTGCCGAACTGCTGGACCAGCGCCCGCACCAGCAGCGAGACCAACCCGTACGCGACGGCGCAGCCCGCGGCGTACGCCATGCAGCGAACCTTCGACCTGGTGAGCAGGCCGACCACTCCCAGCGCCAGCACCGCGCCCGCCACCAGCTGGGTGGCGAGCAGCTGGTCGTCCGGGAGCACCGGCGTGGAGGTCGCGCTGCCCGCCGCGAGGAACACGAACGCCGCGACGCCACCGGTCGCGGCCAGCACCGAGAGCACCACGTGCACGTTGAGGTCGCGGGTGCGGATGCCCTGCTGGCGCGCGTTGAGCAGCACGGTGATCGGCAGCGCCAGCACCCCGACCGGCTGCACCACGCTCAGCGGCGCCAGTCCCAGCGCGCAGGCGTGCAGCAGCGCTCCGCTGCCCAGCGCCAGCAGCCCCAGCAGCCATCGGTGGTTGCGCAGCAACCGCACCTGGCTGCGCACCTTCAGCCCGTCGTCGCCGATCGCGTCCTGCACCGCGCCGTGCTGCAGCCGGGCGCCGACGGCGTATCCGCACGCGCCCAGCGCGGCCAGCGCCACCGCGAGTGTGTTCACCGCGCACCCCGCTCCACGAAGCTCACCTGCCGGTCATCGCCCGCGCAGGCCCCCGGCGCGAACTCGGCGGGTCCATCGCGGTGCGCGACGAGGCGCGCACCGCCGGTGACGCCGCCCGCGAGCGGACGGCCACCGGTTCCGCCCCTGGTCGCTGCCGCCGCAGGCAGCCCGTGCTGTTCGTCCACGCCGCTCAATCTCGCGCATCGCGGGCTCGCCCCGCATCGGGGCACACCCTCAATTTCCCTGATCCGGTTCGCCCGGCGGACCGGGCCCGCTCGGCCCCGCCATTCCGGACCCGACCACCCCATGATGGCCCCGGCCCGCTCGCACCCGGGCGCACTTCCGCCGATTCGGCCGGTTCGTCCTGGACAGCGGGCCCCGATTCGTCCGAACGCCGCAACAACGGGCGCTCCACCCCGGCGCCACCCGTTCCGGGCAAGGGATCACCCGGAGCACCCCGGCCCGCGGCGCCCGGCCGCTCGATAAGACTTCCAGCTCCCCGAGAACCCGCGGGGAAACAATCGGCGAATAGCCGCGAACGGCCCGCGCGCGGGAAACGCGCGGGCGCCCCGCGGAAGCCTCGAACCGGATATTGAGAATGCGTGCCGTGAACGGATGAACGCAGGCAGTGCTCGTTCCGGCACGCCGCCCCGCGCGCCTCCGGTGAATCCGCGGGCACGAGCAGCGGCGGGGTACGCGCCACATACCCCGCCCACTCATTACCGCCCGCTAGATCCACGTGCACGACTGTAGAACAAGACCCCTGAGACGCTTGTCAGCAACACAACGAACAGCGGTTTCCCCCGCGGCCGCCAGGGCGCGTCCGAACCGCGCAAATCGTTACGCCGTAGGAATAAACGCACGCCAGCGGGCGACGATCAAGCATTCAAGATCAACTATTCCGGCGGGGAATCGTGATCGGACCAACACGCTGAACCGTTCCCGGCGAGCCTCGGACCGCACCGCGGACGCCACCGGGGGTGGGACGATGCTGCGATGCCCGCCGACACCGGAACCGATCCCGAACGCGATTCCACGGGTCGCGCGTCCGCACCGGCCCGCCGCGCGGGCACCGGCCTCCGCCGCTGGGCGAGCAGCACGCCGACGCTGCTCGTGACCCCCGCGCTGGTGGCCGCGGCCGCCGCATGGGCGGCGACGGTGCACATCGGATCCGGCGAGGTCCCCGGACTGGTGGATCCCGCAGTGCGCTACGGCGCCCCGGTCGTCCGGGCGCTGCTGGACGTCGCCTCCGTCGCCACCGTCGGGCTGGTCCTGCTGCCCCGGCTGGTGCCGGATCGCGGCGCCCACGCGCGCAGGCTGTTCGCGCTGACCCGGCGGATCTCCGTGATCACCGCGCTGAGCTGGCTGGCGTGCTCGCTGCTGCTGCTAGGGCTGTACACCGCCGAGCTCTCCGGGGGCACCCCGACCGCGGAGGACGTGGCCGGGTACGTCACCGGAGTTCCGGCCGGGGCCGCGCTGGCGTTGAGCGCCGCCTGCGCCGCGGGCTGCGCGGCGCTCGGCCTCACCGGAGTCGTCCGCGATGCCCGCGGGAGCGGTGCCGACCGGCTCACCGACGACCTGGGCGCGGTGCTCGCGCTGCTCGGCCTGCTGCCGATGCCGCTGACCGGGCACGCCGTCGACTGGGAGTACCACAACCTGAGCATGGTCTCGGTGCAGCTGCACGTGCTCGCCGCCGCCGTGTGGGCGGGCGGGCTGGCCGCGATCACCGCGTTCGTCGCCCCGCGCCGCGGTCTGCTGGCGACCACGCTGCCGCGCTATTCGAAGCTGGCCACCGGCGCGATCGCGCTGGTCGCGGTGTCCGGGGTGTTCAACGGGATCACCGAGCTGACCGCGGCGGGCGTCGGGCTGGACGGCCTGACCGGCACCGGGTACGGCCGGATCGTGCTGCTCAAGGCGGTGCTGCTGGGGCTGCTGGCCGCGCTGGGCGGGCACGCCCGGTTCCGGCTGCTGCCGCTCGTCGAACGCCACCGGCGCACCGCGCTGATCACCTGGACCGCGGTGGAGCTGGGCGTGATGGGCGTGGCCTACGGGCTGGGCGCGGTGCTGGCCCGCGCCCCCGTCCTCACCTGACCGCGCGCAGGAGAACGGCCCGCCCGACCAGCCAACGCAGGTCGAACGGGCCGTGCACCCGAGGTGGATCAGCGCGGGATGCGCAGCACCTGGCCGACGTAGATCAGGTTCGGGTCGGTGATCCCGTTGGCCTGGGCGATCGACTGCCAGCCCACGCCGACCTTCGCGCCGATCCCGGACAGCGTGTCCCCCGGCTGCACCACGTAGGTCTCGGGCGCGGGCGGCGCGGGCGGGGCGGGCGGCGCCTCGGCGCCACCGGTCAGCACCGGCAGGTCCACCAGCGACACGTTCAGGTCGGTGTCCCCGGCGATGCCCGGCACCTTGCCGTCCGAGGCGTGCTGGTGGATCGCGACCCGGTCGGTGAGGAAGCCCGGCTGCCCGGCGGGACGGCCGTAGTGCGCGACCCACAGGAACACCCCGGGGTCGACCCACGAGTCGGTGGCCAGCTTGTCGCTGAACCACGTGGACGAGGCGTAGACGACGACCTCGTTGCGGCCGGTGTGCCCGCGCAGCGCGTCGACGAAGCCCTTGATCCACGCGCCGAGGTCGGCGGCCTCGGTCTCCATGTCCAAGCACGGCGGCAGGTTCCCCGGGCCCGCCGCGCCGGTGCGGGCCAGCTGACCTGCGAAGTCCGCGGCCTCGGCCTGCGGCGAGTTCGTGTCCGGCCGGGCGAAGTGGTACAGCCCGGTCACCAGGCCTGCCCCGCGGGCTCCGCCGAGTTGCGAATCCAGCGTCGGGCTCACATAGCCGACGCCTTCGGTCGCCTTGATGTAGGTGAAGGCGAATCCGGCGCCGCGCACCGCGGCCCAGTCCGGTTCTCCTTGATATCGCGCGACATCGATTCCTGGAATGCTCGCCATCCCCGAACCCCCTCACTTCACCGGATGCGGCCCGGTGCGCGAGTCGCGGCGCACGAACCGGATCGGCGGTCTCGTCTCGGTCTTCGGTCTGTTCCGCCGACCCCGGTGCCGGCATTTCTTCCGAAAGCGAGGAACGATCTTCGCTGCCGGCCGGGGACAGTTCTCACAGCCAACGTATCGAAGGTCAACGATCATCGAGTTCCGCCGTTCAGGTCAAGAGCTCCACCCGATCGGTCCTGTTTTCGCCAAAGCGATCATGTCGGCTGCGCACGGCCCCAGAATTCGATCATGCTCGGGCGCGCGGGTCGCGGACCCGACCGGGTGGCGGCAGAGTGGGAGCGGCTCGCACGGCGGCACCCTCCATCCGGGGGAACTCCGGCCGGACCGGGCAAGACGTGCAACCACCCGTGGCGCCGAACGTCTTCAGAACAGCGGACCGGATACGACGACGGGCCGTACGAGGCGGCCGATGGAGGTGGGCGACCATGTTCTCGCAACGACTGGACACCAGGAAGCCGGGCGTGGTGACCCGGGCGGGCCTGAAGATCGGGCCGCTGGCGGCCGTGGCCCTGGGCGCGGCGCTGCTCAGCGGTTGCGGTGCACCGGGCGGGCAGGTGGCGTCGACCGCGGACGCCCCGGCTTCGACCATTCCGCAGCCGACCCCGTCGGAGGCGCAGCCCGCCCCCGCGGAGACCACCGACGCCGACCCGTCGGCCGCCGCCAACAGCCGGCCCGACTCCTCCGGCCAGGCCGCGGCGGAACCGCGCAGCCAGGTGGAGCGCTGCCACACCTCGCAGCTGTCCGGCGCGGTCGGCGACGGCGACGCCGGCGCGGGCCAGCGGTACGCGGAGCTGAAGCTGACCAACACCAGCGGCGAGACCTGCACGCTCTACGGCTACGGCGGCATGCAGCTGCTCGGCGCGGGCGGCGAGGAACTGCCGACGAAGCTGGAGCGCACCCCGAACCCCGGCCCGCAGGTGGTGCGGCTGGCTCCCGGCGAGTCGGCGAGCTCCACGCTGCACTGGACCGCGGTCCCGCACGAGGGCGAGTCCGAGCAGGGCCCGTGCCAGCCGGAACCGGCGCGCGCCCTGGTCACCCCGCCCGACGAGGAGGACCCGCTGACGATCAGCTGGGGCATGGGTTCCGTGTGCGGGTTCGGCTCGATCGGCAACAGCGCGTACCACGCCTGATCCCCCGTCCCCGAACTCGGGACGGACGGAGTGCCCGGTGCCGCAGGCGCCGGGCACTGTCGCGGAACGAGCAGGTGACAGGCTCATCGCGGGTGCTGGTCTTGCCGGAGCGGTTGTGCTGGGGTGGGAACCATGATCGAGGCTATTCAGCGGTCCGTCGGGGGTTCGCAGGGCGAGCTGTTCGTGCGCGAGTGGTCGGGGCGCGCCCCCGGCTGGATCGCGCTGCTGGTGCACGGCTACGGCGAGCATTCCGGCCGGTACCAGTGGCTCGCCGAGCAGCTGGTGGCGGCGCGGGCGCTGGTGGTGGCACCGGACCTGGTGGGGCACGGCGAATCCCCCGGTGAGCGGGTGCTGATCGGCGATGCCGACCAGGTGGTCGCCGACGTGGAGGCGGTGCGCCGCGAGGTCTCCGACCGGTACCCGGAGCTGCCGGTGGTGCTGGTCGGGCACTCGCTGGGCGGGTTGTTCGCGGTGCGGTTCGCGCAGGAGCACCAGGACGAGCTGGCCGCGGTGGTGCTGTCCAGCCCGGTGCTCGGCACGTGGCACGTGCTGGACCTGTTGGAGTGCGACGAGATCCCGCAGGCGCCGATCGACCCGTCGACGCTGTCCCGCGACCCGGAGGTGGGCCGGGCCTACGAGGCGGATCCGCTGGTGTGGCACGGCTCGTTCAAGCGCGGCACGTTGAACATGATCGACCGCTGCCTGGAGGCGGTGAACGACGGTCCGGTGCTGCGGGTGCCGACGCTGTGGGTGCACGGCGAGGAGGACGAGCTGGTGCCGGAGGCCGACACGCGCACCGGCGTCGACCGGGTGCGCGGGCAGGACTTCCACGAGCACATCTACCCGGGCGCGCGGCACGAGCTGTTCAACGAGACCAATCGCGCCGAGGTCGTGGACGAGGTGCTGACCTTCGTGGGTCGCGAGCTCAACACCTGAACCGGCGATCACTCGTCAGCCTGACTGCTACTACTCCCTCGCACGCACCGCTACGACGAACCGCGCCATCACCCGGCCGAGCCTCACCCGATGCTCACCCACATGAGCGAAGTGGGCAGCCGCGCCGATTGCGGACGAATCGAGCAGGGCACCACGGGTGTACGCGGCACCGCACGAAGGCCGGGCTGCGCGACGTCCCGGCCGAAGCGACGAGCCCGGGCTGCGATCCCAGCAGACGAGTGAGGCGGTAGTCATGAAGGACGTCAAGCGTGCACAGGACCTCATCGGCAGCGAGGTGTACGACCGGGAAGGCGACCGGATCGGCCGGGTCGGCAACGTTTACGTCGACGACGCCGACCACCAGCCGGAGTGGGTGACGGTCCGCACCGGTCTGTTCGGCACGAAGGAGAGCTTCGTCCCGCTGTCCGGCGCCGAACGCGGCGAGAAGGGCATCAACGTCGGGGTGACCAAGGAGAAGGTGCGCGACGCTCCGCGCGTCGACGCCGAGCAGGGCCACCTGTCCGACAAGGAGGGGCACGACCTCTACGACTACTACGGGCTCGCCCGCGGGTCGGCCTCGCCGCAGCAGCGGGACGTGCCGCACCAGCAGAGCGGCACCACCGAGTCCGGCACGACCGAGACCGGCTCCGGCGGGTCCGGCTCGGCGGCGGGTGGCATGGCGGCCGGCGGCGCTGCCGCGGGCGGCGCGGCGATGGCCGGGGGCCGCACCGCGACCGGCGCCACCGAGCAGGACACCACCAAGACCGGCACGACGACCTCCGGTTCCGGCAAGGGCGGCACGGCCACGACGGGTTCGAGCGGCCGGACCGCGTCCGGCTCGGCCACGGCGGGCGCGGCGGGGGACGCGGCGGGCATGACGTCGATGACCCGCTCCGAGGAGCGGCTGCGCGTCGACACCGAGCAGATCGAGACCGGCCGGGTCCGGGTCCGCAAGTACGTGGTGACCGAGCAGCAGACCGTCACGGTGCCGATCAGCCACGAGGAGGTGCGCATCGAGCGGGAGCCGATCGCCGAGTCGGATCGCGGCTCGATGGGCAAGTCCGGTTCGCTCGGTGAGGACGAGCAGGAGGTCGTGCTGCACGAGGACCGCCCGATGGTCAGCAAGGAGACGGTGCCGGTGGAGCGGCTGCGGCTGCGCACCGAGCTGGTCACCGAGGAGCGCACGGTGCAGGACGAGGTGCGCCGGGAGCGGTTCGACGTGCAGGACCGCACCGGCGGCGGCAAGCACGAGCGCTCCGACGAGAAGGGCGGTTCGGGCGACCGCTGACGCCCCACCGCACGCACCGGCCCTGCCGTCCTCCTCGGGCGGCGGGGCCGTCGTCCGTCCGGGCGGGTGCGAACGGACGCCCCGGCCACCCGTCCGGACGGTTCGGCGGCCGCCGTCCGGGTCGGCCGGGCCGCCACCGGATGAGCCGGACGGCGACGTGGTTCACCTGATCAACCCTTCGTCCCGGGGTGCCGGATGCGGGAGAATGCCCCGGCGATGGTTGAGAACTCCGGGCTAGAACTGCTCATCACCGTTGTCGTGGGCGCCGACGACGACCGTTCCGCACGCGACGCGTGCCGCGGGCTGCTGCGCCGGGTCGGTGGCCGGATCGTGGAATCCGGGGACTGCTCCGACGAGGAGCCGGGCTGCTGGTCGGTGACGATCGGGCGCTCCGCAGGGGAGCCGGGCGAGTCGCCCGGTCCGGCGGCGCTGGCGCGCGCGGTGCGGAACTTCCTGCGCGAGCTGGGGCCCGGCTACACCGGGCTGCGGGTGGCGTGCGAGCCGCCGACGGCGTGGACGGTGCTGGACGAGCCCGAGCTGCTCGCCGACCTGGTGGCCGGTGGCGAGCGGGTGCTGGTGGAGGCGTGGGCCGGTTCGGTGCTGCCCGGAGCCGGTTTCGGCCCGGCGGCGGACGATCCGGACGAACCCGCGCCGGAACCGGAACCGGTCCTGGACGCGCTGGACGAGCACGGCAGGCCGCGGCCGCGGCTGGAGCTGCTGGTGGACGTGGTCACCGAGCGGAAGTCGGGCGCGGAGTGGCCGGCCCGCGCGCTGGCGAGCCGGTTGTCCCGGACGTCGACGATCGTGGACTGGACGGAACGACCACCGATGGTGCGGATCGTGCTCGACCTCGGCCCGGCGCTGGGCGAGCCCGCCGACATCGTGCGGGACGCGGTGCGCGTGCTGGGCGGTGGCGGCTGGTCCAGGTTGCAGGTGCGTGAACGGTCGGCGAACTCCCGGTGGTCGGCGGCTCCGACCCCGCCGTCGGGGATCGCCGCGGTGGAGCTGAGCGCGGTCGTACCGGTTCCCGGTGCGGCGGAGCGGCAGCCCGCGGGATGACCGGGTGGAGATCGTCCGGGGAGGTCCGCCGCCGTCGCCGCGGCGCCGCGCGGAGGGTCTTCGGTGCGGTCGCCGCCTCTGATCAACATCGTCCGCCCTGCCCGCGAACGGGCTAGTGGCGGGCGCTAACTTGTGGATCGACGTACCCCGATCAGCTCCCTCCGGAGGTTGGCTGCAGATGGCGAGCGTGGACGATGTTCGCAGTGGAGTTGCTCATGCCAAGCAGAAGGCCGACGAGGCGATAGGCGCGCTCCAGCAGGCCCATTCCGCGTTGGACGAGGCGCAGAACATGCTGACCCAGGCCATCCAGGGCAGCGGGCAGGACGAGATCCTGATGGCCCGCAACATGCTGGTGGAGGCGACGGAGAACCTGCGGATGGTGGGCGGCACGATTCGCAGCAGCATCGACTCGGCCGAGAGCTGGGCTGGGCGGTTGTGACGTGTCGTCGCTGACCGAACTGCTCGCCGCGGTGCGCGCCACCGAGGCGAAGCTGGACGAGGCGCGGCGGCAGCTGTCCACGGGCAGGCGTTCGCTGTCGGAGACGCAGGCGGCGCTGGCCCGGCTGGATCCGGACAACCCGGAGACGGTGGTGCCCCCGGACCTGCGCCGCGCCGACGACGGGCTGGAACGCACGCTGGAGTCGATCACGCACGTGGTCGAGGCGTTGCGCGCGTTCGCGATGCGGCTGTGAGCCGGCTGCCGAGCGGGCCGCCCCCGGCCGGTCGCCGCGGGGGCGGGATGCGGTGTCCCGCGCCACCGCGCGCCGTTGACCACACATTCCGAGTGGTAGTTTCCTCACGGTCTGTAACACCAGGTGCCGAGGTGGGGTGTGCGCAAACGCAACGAGCGGCGTAGCAGCATCGAGACGGCTTTCGGGCACCTGCGCAGTACCGTCGCGACCGCTCTCGGCGCCGCCGAGAACGAACTCGAACGGGTCCGGGCCTCCTACGCCCAGCGGGAGTTCGCCCAGCGCATCGCCGCGGTCGGCCTGTCCCGGGTGGAGCGCGAGCCGTCCCTGGTCTGCGAGGCCCGCGACCTCGCGTTCGACGGCGCGATGCAGGAGGCCCGCTCCGAGCGCGAGCAGATCTTCACCGAGTGGAGCGGGTACGGCCCGGACCGGCTGGCGGCGCTGGTCGCCGAGGCCGCCCCGGGCACCGCTGGACGCCCCTGGCAGGACTGGCTCGGCGAGCCGGGCACCGCCGAGGCGAGCTCGCTGCCGCCGCAGCTGTGGCACATCGGCTCCGGCCACGTGCCCGGCTCCCCCGATCCGCGCCCGTTCCCGGTGGCGGTGCCGATGATCGACGAGGCGCACCTGCGGATCACCTCGAACCGGCAGAGCCTGGAAGCCCGCGAAGCGCTGGTGCAGAACCTGGTGCTGCGGATGCTCAGCCACTACAAGCCCGGCCTGGTCCGGGTGCACGTGTGGGACGTGGCGCAGCTGACCGGGACGCTGCCGGGCCTGTACCCGCTGACGAACGCGGGGCTGCTCACCGCGCACGATCCGACGCGGCTCGGCGAGATGCTGGAGGAGCTGTCCGACCACATCCGCCGGATCCACACCAGCGCGCTCAACGGCGGGCACATCTCGCTGCGCGCGCTGGCGGAGGACACCGGGCAGCGGGACGAGCCGTGGCGGATCGCGGTGCTGTTCGGCGACGGCGAACCGCTGCGCGAGGAACAGCAGCAGCAGTTGCAGCGGGTCGCGCGCAACGGCCTGGCCTGTGGCATCCAGCTGATCGTGGCGGACCTGCCGATGACGGTGAACAGCTCCGTCGAGTCGGTGACGCTGCACGCCGAGGACGCGCGCACCAGCATGACCGGCCCGGAGGCGGTGGTGCGGCTGGACGCCCCGCCGTCGCGGGAGCTGGTGACGAAGGCCTGCTCGGCGATCGCCACCGAGTTCGTGACGCGCCGCTCGCGGGTGCGCACCTTCGCGGACCTGGTGCCGGAGACGCTGTGGGTGCAGCGCTCCGCATCCGGGTTGCAGGCCCCGGCGGGCTTCCACGAGGGCGAGCCGGTGAAGGTGACGCTCGGTGACGCGAGCCCGCACACGCTGATCGGCGGCCCGAGCGGGTCCGGCAAGACGAACTTCCTGTACTCGATGCTCGGCGGCATGGTGGCCCGGTACTCGCCGGACGAGCTGGAGCTGTACCTCCTGGACTTCAAGGAGGGCGTGTCGTTCGCGCAGTTCACCCCGGGCCGCCGCGACCCGACCTGGCTGCCGCACGCGCAGCTGGTCGGCGTGAACGTGAACGAGGACCGCGAGTTCGGCTTGGCGCTGCTGCGGTTCCTGGCGACCGAGATGCGCCGCCGCGCGGACGCGGCGAAGCAGCACGAGGTCACCAAGCTGGAGGAGCTGCGGGCGGAGAACCCGTCCGGGCGCTGGCCGCGGATCGTGGCGGTGATCGACGAGTTCCAGTACCTGTTCGCCGAGCGGGACACGGTGTCCGCGCAGGCCACCTCGCTGCTGGAGGACGTGGCGCGGCGCGGCCGCTCGCAGGGCATCCACCTGGTGCTGGCCAGCCAGGACGTGTCGGGCATCGAGGCGTTCTGGGGCAAGCCGGCGATCTTCGAGCAGTTCATCCTGCGGATCGCGCTGCCGAAGGCGCGCCGGGTGCTGGCGGACCAGAACGAGGCGGCGCTCGCGCTGCCCCGCTGGCACGCGGTGATCAACCACGAGTCGGGCGTCAAGCACGGCAACGAGGTCGCGCGCATCCCGGACGCCACCGCGAAGGGCACCTTCGACGAGCTGCAGCGCCGGTTGTGGGAGCGGCGGCAGGAGGGTGCGGCACCGCCGCGGTTGTTCGACGGGTCGCTGCTGCCCGCGCTGTCCGAGCTGCCGGACTTCACCGGGCTGACGACGGTCGAGGAGTCGCCGGTCGCGCTGCTCGGGCAGGTCATCGACGTGAACGGCACGGCGGCGGCGATGCGGATGGAGCGCTCGCCGGGCCGGAACCTGGCGGTGATCGGATCGGTGCGGGTGGACGCGGTGAGCGTGCTGGGGGCGGCGGCGTTGTCGCTGGCGCGGCAGCACGAGCCCGGTCGAGCCCGGTTCACGCTGCTGGGCCTGGTCGAGGAGGTCGCGCCGGACGTCGAGCAGCTCAAGGACAAGCTCAATGCTCTCGACCAGCAGGTGGACGTGCGACACGGCGTGGACGCGGCCGTGGAGGTCGTCGGTGAGTTCGCCCGCAAGATCGATGAGCGTTCCGGTTCCATCGAGAACGCCGCCGCCCCGGAGTACGTCCTCTTCTTCGGCGTCGACGCCGCGCACTCCGCGATGGAGAAGAAGAACGCCGACTTCACCAGCGGCCTCGACCACCTGCGCAAGCTGCTCAAGCAGGGTCCGGAGCAGCGGGTGCACGTGCTGGGCTGGTGGCGCAGCGCGCAGCGGGTGAAGACGACGCTGATGGGTCCGGTGGACGAGATCGGCGCCTGGGTGGCGTTCGACGTGCACGGCCAGGAGTTGTCGAGCTTCGCCGCCGGGCAGCTGGTGCACTGGTCGCCGCGGGCGCGGCGCGGCCTGTTCTTCGACCGCTCGGTGCACTCCCAGCCCGAGGTGGTGCTGCCGTTCGACCTGGCGGGCGCGCTGGCCGCGGATGCCCCGGAGGAGGACGCGGAATGAGCGAGGTCCCGGCTTCGGCCCGCTACAAGGAGATCATCGCGACGGCGACCGGCGCGGCGGAGCGGATGCGCGAGCACGAGCGGGAGAAGTCGGCCCGGCTGGCGCAGGAGGTGGCGGTCGCCGGGCAGCGGATCGCGGCGGCGGAGGAGGCCCGCGAGGAGGTCGTGGCGGGCGTGGAGCTGCGCTGGAAGCACGCGATGGAGGCGCTGTGGGACGAGCGCTGGATGCGGGTGACGCCGATGCCGCACCCGGACCACCGGGTGGCGCCGGGCCGCGCGGCGGACTTGATCGCCTCGGTGCAGTCGGCGTACCTGGTGCTCCGGCGCTCGTTGGAGAAGTCCCGCTGGTCGCCGTCGCGGCGCCGCGGGACGCCGCCGGAATGATGTTGCCAAGGTTCTTCGAACCTGGTTCGATTTCGTTAGCGATACCACTGCCGCGGCAGGAATAGGTCCACCTCGGAGCGGGGTTCCTCCCAGCGGGGCGTCGTCGGCGCGCACGCGCGGCACCGCCGCCCCACCATGAGTGCACCCTCAGTGCGCACTATTTCCGACACGAACCAGTTTCGTATATATGGAGGCCAGCGTGACGAACCAGGGACTTCCGGACACCGGCGTCGAGATCCGGCTCGCGAGCCGCCCGCAGGGCTTCCCCACCCACGAGAACTTCGAGACCGTCGAAGCCCCGGTCGCCGCGCCCGAAGAAGGCCGGATCCTGGTCCGCAACGTCGTGATGAGCGTCGACCCCTCGATGCGCGGCCGGATGAACGACACCAAGTCGTACGTGCCTCCGTTCCAGCTCGGCAAGGCCTTGGAAGGCGGCGCGGTCGGCGAGGTCATCGCCTCCGCATCGCCGCTGCTCCAGGTCGGCCAGCACGTGCTGCACTACGGCGGCTGGCGCGAGTACGCGTCGGTGAAGGCCGAGCGCGCCGTCCCGGTCGACCCCGACGCCGCGCCGCTGAACGCCTACCTCGGCGTGCTGGGCATGCCAGGCTGGACCGCCTACGTGGGCTTGTTCGAGATCGCGAAGTTCAAGGCGGGCGACACCGTGTTCGTCTCCGGCGCGGCGGGCGCGGTCGGCTCGCTGGCCGGTCAGCTGGCGAAGCTCAACGGCGCGGCGAAGGTGATCGGCAGCGCCGGTTCCGCGGAGAAGGTCCGGCACATCACCGAGGACCTCGGCTTCGACGCGGCGTTCAACTACAAGGACGGGTCGATCCGCGAGCAGCTCGCGCAGGCCGCGCCGGACGGCATCGACGTGTACTTCGACAACGTCGGCGGCGATCACCTGGAAGCGGCGATCGACCAGCTCAACGACTTCGGCCGGGTCGCCGCCTGCGGCGCCATCTCGGTCTACAACGACACCGAGCCCGCGCCGGGTCCGCGGAACCTGTTCAAGATCGTGAAGAAGCGGCTGAGCATCCGCGGGTTCATCGTGATCGACCACGAGGACCTGCGGGAGAAGTTCCAGGCCGACGTGGCGCCGCTGGTCCGCGACGGGAAGATCCACTACACCGAGACGGTGCTGGAGGGCCTGCGCAACGCGCCGGACGCGCTCATCGGCCAGCTGCGCGGCGAGAACACCGGGAAGATGCTCGTGACGATCTGATCGGCTCCGCCCGCGGACGGGTCGTGCCGCGGGACCTCGGCGGCCCCCTCGCCGCGGGATCGATGCCACCGGTGGCCCCGCCGCCGGAGACGTCGCCGCCCTCGCGAGGGGGCCGCCGAGAACCCGCCGGTGCTCCCGCCGGCGCTCCCGCCGCACGCGTCGTCGCCGCGCAGCATCGCCGCCGCGCAGCGGCTTCGCCGCCGACGGGAAGAACGACCCGCCCGCCGTGCACGTCCAGGGCAGGAGCAGGCGGTGCGCCGCGAGCCGTCGGGACGGACCCCTCTTCTGCCACTGATAGCCTGATGCCACTCAGTGGCACATCAGTCGGTGGCAAACCAGGAGGCGTCATGCTCGCGATCACCGTGCCGACGTTCGGCGGACCAGACGTGCTCCGGGCCGCGGAGCTCCCCGTCCCCGCACCAGGGCCGGGCCAGGTGCTCATCGCGGTCGAATCCGCCGGCGTCGGCTACGTCGACGTGATGGCCCGCGCGGGCGACTACGCGCCGCTCGCCGAACCCGGATTCGTCCCCGGCCTCGAAGCCGCGGGCACCGTCACCGCCACCGGCGACGACGTGGACCCGGCCTGGACCGGGCGGCGCGTCTACGCCCTCACCTGGCGCGGTGCCTACGCCGAGCAGGTCGTCGCCGACCTGGCCGGTGTGGTCCCGCTGCCGACGGGCGTCGACGCGGAGACCGCCGTCGCGCTCGGGGTGAACGCGCTCGTCGCCCGCACCGGGCTGCGGCGAGCGGGCGTGCAGGCCGGGGAACGGGTGCTGGTCCGGGGCGCGGGCGGCGGAATCGGCGTGCACGCCGTGCAGCTCGCCGCCGCCGCCGGCTCCGAGGTCACCGCCGTCACGTCCTCCGCCGAACGCGGCGCGCGGCTCCGCGAACTCGGCGCCGCGCACGTCCAGGACCGCGCCACCGCTCGGGAGTCGGCGGACGCCTACGACGTCGTCGTCGACACCGTCGCCGGGCCCGAACTCGGCCACCACCTCGGCAGGCTGCGGGCCAACGGCCGGTACGTGCTGTGCGGTGGCGCCGGTGGCGCGCCGTCGGCGGACGCCTTCGACGCGATCATGACCGGGTTCCACCGCTCGCCGACGCTGATCGCGCTCAGCCTCAACTCGCTCGGCGCCGCGGAGCTGGCGGCCGCGGCGGCCGAGCTGTTCGCACCGGCCACCACCGGCGAGCTGCGCGGCATCGTCGACGAGCGGTTCCCCCTCGCCGATGCCCACCGCGCCCACGAACGCCTCGAAGCCACCCCGGTCTTCGGCAGGCTCACCCTGCACCCGTGACCCGGCGGCGGGCGGTCACCGGCCGACGAGCTTGCCGGGGTTCAGGATTCCGGTGGGGTCCACGGCCTGCTTGACCGCGGCGAGCACCGAGGTGCCGATGCCGCCGATCTCGGCCTCCAGCCACGGCAGGTGGTCGGTGCCCACCGCGTGGTGGTGGGTGAGCGTCCCGCGCCCCAGCGCGTGGCCCGGCACCCGCTCGGTGATGGCACCGGTGGCGGCCTCCTTCGCGCGCCGCCACTGGTCGATCGGGTCCGCGCCGCGCGCCGCCAGCACCGTGAAGTACAGCGAGGCGCCCGTCTCGTAGGCGTGCGACAGGTGGCACATCACGATCGGCGGCTGCCCGTCCCGGTCCAGCTCGCGCACCAGCGCCGCCCGCACCGCGGACCGCAGCTCGCTCAGCCTCGACCAGCAGGTCGCCGTCTCCAGCGTCTCCACGCACACGCCCACGTCGAGCAGCGCGTCCCGCTGCCGCGGGCCCGCGAACCTGGCCGCGTGCCAGGCCTCCCCGCCGCGCGGCCCCAGCCGCAGCGAGCGGAACCCGTGCAGCGCCCGCAGCGTCGCCCCGCGGCGCTGCTTGAGCTCCGCCGCCGACGCCGCCTCCCAGCCCAGCACCAGCAGGCACGGCTCGTCGATCCGGCTGCCCAGCAGCAAGGTGCGCAGCGCCCGGGACTTCACGCCGCCGGAGAGCTCCAGCTGCACCGCCGTCTCGTCCACATCGGACAGCCGGGTGACGTCGGCGAGGACCCGCTGCTGCGCCAGCGAGCGCACCGCGTCCGCGGCCGCCTGCCAGCCGTCCAGCACCAGCGCCTCGTAGCGCATCTCGGTGGGCTTCGGGCGCACCCGCACCGCCACCTCGGTGATCACGCCCAGCGCGCCCTCCCCGCCGATGGCGAGCTGGCGCAGATCCGGGCCCGCGGCCGAAGCGGGCGCGGCGCCGAGCCGCCACTCCCCCACCGGCGTCGCCACCCGCACGCCCTCGACCATGTCCGCGAACCGCCCGTACCCGGCGGAGGCCTGACCGGCGGAGCGGGTCGCCGCGAACCCGCCGATCGTGGCGCGCTCGAAGGACTGCGGGAAGTGGCCCAGGGTGAACCCGTGCGCGGCCAGCAGCGACTCCGCCTCCGGCGCCCGCACCCCGGCCTGCAGCACCGCGATCCGCGACACCGGGTCGACCGACACCAGCCGGTCCAGCCGGGCCAGGTCCAGCGCCACCACGGCCCGCTTCGCCCCGCGCAGCGCGGTCACCCCGCCGACCACCGAGGTCCCGCCGCCGAAGGGCACCACCGCCACGTCGTGGCGCACGCACAGCTCCAGCACCCGCTGCACCTGCTCCGGATCGGCCGGCAGCAGCACCGCGTCCGGCACGGCCAGGTCGACACCGTCGCGGCGGCGCAGCAGATCGCTGTAGGACAGGCCGCCCGCTCGTCCCAGCCGCGCGGTCGCGCCGGTCTGCACCTGGTGCTCGCCGAGCAGCTCCACGAGCTCCGCCCGGGCCTCCGCGGGCAGCGCGCCGTCCGGCACCTCCAGAAGCGAAGGGGGCGCGGCGGGCGTGCTGGCGCCGTCGAGGCCGAGGCGCCCGGACAGCCAGCGCAGCGCATGGGTGGGCAGCGGTGCGGCACCGGCCCCGGAGGGCGTCCAGCCACCGCGCAGGGTGTGGTCGATCAACTCGCTCACCAGTACAGTGTTACACATGGCGTCGCAACGTCACAGCGCCGCGGGCTGGCCGGGCCTTCCCACCCGGACCGCGGCGAACCGGGTCGAGGACACCGCGATCCTGCGCGCCGCGCGGGACAGCGTCCTCGCGCACGGGGTGCGGCGCACCACCCTCACCGACGTCGCCCGCCGCGCCCGGATCAGCCGGATGACGTTGTACCGGCGGTTCCCCGACGCCTCCGCACTGGTCGGGACCCTGGTGGCCTGCGAGTTCTCCGCCGTGCTGCGTTGCGCCCGGGCGCAGGAGGGCGGCGGGAACGCCCGCGAGCGGCTCGTCGCCGTCGTGCTCGACGTCGTCGCGCGACTGCAGGGCTCGGCGCTGCTGCGCCGCATCCTCGACACCGACCCCGACCTGCTGCTGCCGTACCTCGTGGACCGGCTCGGCAGCACCCAGCTCACCGCGGAGGCCTTTCTGCTCGGCTACCTCGACGAAGGACGCGCGGACGGTTCGGTGCGCCGCGCCGAACCCGCCGTGCAGGCCAGGGCGCTGCTGCTGCTCCTGCAATCCTTCGTGATCTCCGCCCGGCCGGGCACCACCGGCACCGACCCCGACGCGCTGCACCGCGAACTGGGCGCACTGCTCGACGCGGCGCTGCGGCCCGCACCCCGACCGACCGCACCGGAGGCCCCATGAGCACCACGCCGCTGCCCGCGGGCTCGCTGCGCGCCACCTCGCTGAACGCGGCGCGGCGCGCCACCGAGCTCACCGCGGCCGCCGAGGACGTGCTGGACCTGCTGGTGGTCGGCGGCGGCGTCACCGGCAGCGGCATCGCGCTGGACGCGGCCTCCCGCGGGTTGCGGGTCGCCCTGGTCGAAGCCGACGACCTCGGCCGCGGCGCCACCCGCTGGTGCGGCGAGGCCGTGCACGGCGGACCGCGCGGCCTCGCCCCCGGCGACCTGGCGCTGGCCCGGGAGAACGCGGTGGGGCGCGACGTGCTCATGACGCGCACGGCACCGCACCTGGTGCGCACCCTGCCGCAGCTCATCCCGCTGCACGACGGCACCACCCGCCGCGCCGAGGCCGTGCTGACCGCCGGGATGCACGCGGCCGACGCGCTGCGCCGCACCGCCCGCACCCCGTCCGCGCTGCTGCCCCCACCGCGCCGGGTGCCCGCAGCCGAAGCGGGCGCGCTGGTGCCGGGACTGCGCGGCGACGGGCTCCGCGGTGGGCTGCTGGGCTACGACGGGCAGCTCCTCGACGACGCGCGGCTCGTCGTCGCGCTCGCCCGCACCGCCGCCGGATTCGGCGCCCGCGTGCTCACCCGGGTGCGCGCCACCGCGCTGGACCGGCACGGCGCGGACGCCGTCGACGAGCGCACCGGGCAGCGGCTGCGGCTCTCCGCGCGGGCCGTGGTGAACGCGACCGGGGCGCGCGCCGCGGAACTCGACCCGGAGGTGCGGCTGCGCACCGTCCGCGCCGCGCACCTGGTGGTGGACGCCGACGCCGCCGGGATCACCGCCACCGGGCTCGTGCTGCCCACCGAATCCGGACGCTGCACCGCGCTGCTGCCGCAGGCCGACGGCACCGCGCTGCTCGGGCTGGCCGCCGAACCCGCCACCGGGCCGGTCGCCGCCGAGGTTCCCGAGTCCGATGTGGACGCACTGCTGGACGCGGTCCGCGACGCGCTGGACGTGCCGCTGCGCCGGGAGCACGTGCTCGGTTCGTTCGCCGCGCTGCGCCCGCGGTACGACGACTCGGCGGGCAACCGCCAGGACTCCGCCGACCTGTTCCGCAAGCACGCCATCCGCACCTCGCCGGACGGCGTCGTCACCGTCGTCGGCGGCCGCACCACCGGCTACCGGCGGCAGGCCGCCGAAGCCGTCGACACCGCCGTCCGCGCCGCCGGACTGCCCGCGGGCCCGTCTCGCACCACCGCGGTGCCGCTGGTCGGCGCCGCCGAACGGGCGCGGCTGAACCAGATCGACGGGCCGCAACGGCTCGTCGCGCGCCACGGCACCGAAGCCGCGCGGGTCGCCGCGCTCGCCGAACTCGACCCCGAGCTCGCCGACCCCGTCGCATCCGGCACCGAGCTCACCGCCGCCGAAGTGCTGTGGGCGGTGCGGCACGAAGGCGCCCTCGACGCCGACGACGTGCTCGACCGCCGCAGCCGCCTCGGCATGCACCCCGCCCTGCGCGCTCGGGCCGCGCCCGCGGTGACCGCGCTGGTCGACAAGGCCCTGCACGGGCTGCTCGGCTGATCCGGCCGGAAAAATCCCACAGCCCGCCCGCTCCCCCACCCCCATCAGGCACGATGATCCGAGTCGGCACCCGACCGGAGGAGGCGTTTGCACGTGGCGGACAGCGGTCTGGAGATCGACCGCATCTCCAAGCGCTACGGCGAGACCACCGCCCTGCGCGACATGGCGTTCACCGTGGGAGCGGGCGAGCTGTTCGGCTTCGTCGGCAGCAACGGCGCGGGCAAGACGACCACCATGCGCATCGCGCTCGGCGTGCTCGCCGCCGACTCCGGTGAGGTCCGCTTCCGCGGCCGACCGCTCGACCTCGACGTGCGCAGGCGCTTCGGCTACATGCCGGAGGAACGCGGGCTCTACCCGAAGATGAAGGTCGCCGAACAGCTCGCCTACCTCGGCGAACTGCACGGCATGGGCCGCCCCGGCGCCCGCGCCGCCGCCGAGCGCTGGACCGACCGGCTCGGCCTGCGGGACCGCCGCGACGAGCAGGTGCAGCGGCTCAGCCTCGGCAACCAGCAGCGCGTGCAGCTGGCCGCTGCCCTGGTGCACGACCCCGAGGTGCTGGTGCTCGACGAGCCGTTCTCCGGCCTCGACCCCGTCGCCGTCGAGGTGATGGGCGAAGTGCTGCGCGAAACCCGCGACCGCGGCGTGCCGGTGCTGTTCTCCAGCCACCAGCTCGACCTGGTGCAACGGCTCTGCGACCGGGTCGGCATCGTCCGCGGCGGCAGCATGATCGCCTGCGGCGGGGTGGACGAGCTGCGCGAGCAGGGCCCCGCCCGCCTCGTGGTGCACGCCCCGCGAGCCGCGCCCGGCTGGACCGACGGTCTCCCCGGAGTCCGCGTCCTCCGGCAGCAGGAGGGCCGCAGCACCCTCGAACTCGCCGACGGCACCGACGACCAGGTGGTGCTGCGCGCCGCGCTCGCCACCGGACCGGTGCACGAGTTCCACCGGGTCCGCCCCGACCTCACCGACCTGTTCCGCGCCGTCGTCACCGAGGAAGGTGCCGCGTGAGCCCCGCCCGCACCGTGTGGACCGTCGCCCGCCGCGAGGTCAACACGCGCATCCGCACCAGGTCGTTCCTGCTCAGCACGGTCGCGATCCTGGTGATCCTGGTCGGCTACGCGGGCCTGATGTTCTTCATCGGGCAGCAGAGCGGCAACGCGAAGATCGGGTTCACCGGGCAGGCCACCGCCGTCGCCGCCCCGCTGCGGAGCACCGCGGCCCGGCTCGGCACCACCGTGGACACCACCCGCATCCCCGACCAGGCCACCGGGGAACGGCTCGTCGCCGACGGCGAGCTGGACGGCCTGGTCACCGGTGCTCCGGACGCGTTGAACCTGGTGGTCCGCACCGAGCCGGACGCGGCGGTGCGCACCGCGCTCGACGAGGTGGTGCGCCAGCAGGCCCTCGACGCCCAGCTCGCGATGGCCGGGCTGGAACCCGCCGAGGTGCACGAGGTGCTGGCCGGCGCGCACGTGGACGTGCGGAGCCTGGAACCGGCCGATCCGCAGCGCGGCCAGCGGCTCGGCGTGGCCGTCGGCGCCGGGATGCTGCTGTACTTCTTCCTGATCATGTTCGGGCAGGCCGTGGCGCAAGGCGTCGTGGAGGAGAAGACCAGCCGGGTCGTGGAGATCCTGCTGTCCACCATCCGCCCCACCCAGCTGCTCGCCGGGAAGGTGCTGGGCATCGGCCTCGCCGGGCTGGCGCAGTTCGTGCTGATCGGCGGGATCGGGCTGGCCGCCGCCATCGGGTCCGGGGTGCTCGCGCTGCCGTCCGCGGCGCTGCTCGGGACGTTGCTGTGGACGCTGGTGTGGTTCCTGCTCGGCTTCTTCCTGTACGCCACGGTCCTCGCGGCCGCCGCCTCGCTGGTCTCGCGGCAGGAGGACCTGCAGAGCGTCGTCAGCCCGGTGATCATGGTGCTGGTGGTGCCGTTCCTGGTCGGCATCACCGTGCTGCCGGACGATCCGAACAGCGGGCTGGGCGCGGTGCTGTCCCTGGTGCCCGGGTTCTCGCCGGTGCTGATGCCGATGCGGACCGCGCTGGGCGTCGCCGAACCGTGGGAGTGCGTGGTGTCGGTGGTGCTGGGCGTCGCCGCGCTGCTCGTGCTGCTGCGGCTCGGCGGGCGGATCTACGCGAACGCGGTGCTGCGCACCGGGGCCCGGGTGAAGCTCACCGACGCGCTGCGCCGCACCTGACGCGGGAACGGCCCGCACGGAACCCCGATGGGCCGCGCAACAGCCCTGCTGCGCTGCGGTTCTCCCCTCAGCCGAGCGAGCGCAGCCCGCGCGTCCGCTCGGCCCGCACCGCCAGTTCCGCCGCCTCCGGGTAGTCCACGCCGAGCAGGGTGAGCCCGTGCGCGGGCGCCACCGCGCTGGTGCGCTCCCCGGCTCCGGCGAGCTCCGCGGGCCAGCCGCCACCGCGCCGCCCGTCCCCGACGAGCAGCAGCGCCCCCACCAGGCTGCGCACCATCGAATGGCAGAACGCGTCCGCGCTCACCCGCGCCACGATCAGGTGCTCGGCGACCCGCTCCCACTCGAAGCGCTGCAGCTCCCGCACCGTCGTCGCGCCCTCCCGCGGCTTGCAGAACGCCGCGAAGTCCCGCAGTCCCAGCAGGTCGAGCGAGGCCGCGTTCAGCGCCGCCACGTCCACCGGGCGGTTCCACGCCAAGGTGTCCCGCCGCCGCAGCGGGTCCACGCCCCACGACGCGTCCGAGACCTGGTAGCGGTAGTGCCGCCGCAATGCCGAGAACCGGGCGTCGAAACCGGCGGGCGCCACCTGCGCGTCCAGCACCCGCACGTCGCCCGGCAGGATCCGGTTCCACCGGTGCCGCATCCGCTCCAGGTCCGGGATCCCCGCGTCGTCCAGCGGGATCCGCACGTTCGCGCCGCTCTCGAACGGCACCACGTCCACGTGCACCACCTGGCCGGTGGCGTGCACCCCGGCGTCGGTGCGCCCGGCCACCACCACCGAGCGCGGGATCTCGCGGCCCGGCGGCTGCTTGGCCAGCGCGTCCTCCAGCAGGCCCTGCACGGTGCGCCTGCCGGGCTGCTTGGCCCAGCCGGAGAAGTCGGTGCCCTCGTAGGACACGTCCAGGCGGAGACGAACGAGCCCGCCGTCCCCGTGGGGAGCGGCGGGCTCGTTCGCGGCGTCGTCGACCCGAATCAGGACTCGTCCTTCTTCGCGGTCTCCTCGGCCCCTGCCTCTGCGGCGTCGTCGGCCTTGGCCTCGACGGCGTCGTCGGCCTTGGTCTCCTCGGCCTCGACCGCGGGAGTCTCCTCCGCAGCCGGGGTGGCCTCGGCGTCCTTGGCGAACTTGGTGCCGCGAGCGGCTTCCGCCTCGGAGGTGACGGTCTTCTCCGTCACCAGGGCGATCACGGCCATCTTGGCGCTGTCACCGCGACGCGGCATCGCCTTGATGATCCGGGTGTAGCCGCCCGGACGCTCCGCGAAGTGCGGACCGATCTCGGCGAAGAGCTTGTGCACGACGTCCTTGTCGCGGATGGTCTTCATGACCTCGCGACGGTTGTGCAGGTCGCCCTTCTTGGCTTTGGTGATCAGGCGCTCGGCGAGCGGACGCAGCCGCTTCGCCTTCGCCTCGGTAGTCGTGATCTTGCCGTGCTCGAACAGCGACGTGGCCAGGTTGGCCAGCATCAGCCGCTCGTGCGCCGGCGACCCGCCGAGACGCGCTCCCTTGGTGGGGGTGGGCATCGCTTGCTCCTCTCAAGGCGCGGATCGGGTGGCCCTCCCGCGCAACACAGCTACAGCTGCTCTGTCTCCGCGTAGTCCTGACCGTCGTCGTAGCCGTTGTCCTCGGCCACCGACAAGGAGCCCAGCGGGGTGTCGTCGTCCGCCGACCAGCCCTCCGAGGCGTACTCGGCGGCAGCGGCCGACGGGTCGAACCCGGGCGGGCTGTCCTTGAGGGACAGGCCCAGGCCCACCAGCTTCAGCTTGACCTCGTCGATGGACTTCGCACCGAAGTTGCGAATGTCCAGCAGGTCGGCCTCGCTGCGCGACACCAGCTCACCGACGGTGTGAATCCCTTCCCGCTTGAGGCAGTTGTAGGAACGCACCGTCAGGTCCAGGTCCTCGATCGGCATCGCGTAGGCCGCGATGGTGTCGGCCTCCGCAGGCGACGGCCCGATCTCGATGCCCTCGGCGTCCACGTTGAGCTCGCGCGCCAACCCGAACAGCTCGACCAGGGTCCGACCGGCCGACGCGACCGCATCGCGCGGCGTGATCGACGGCTTGGTCTCGACGTCCAGGATCAGCTTGTCGAAGTCGGTGCGCTGCTCGACGCGGGTCGCCTCGACCTTGTACGTCACCTTCAGCACCGGCGAGTAGATCGAGTCGACCGGGATGCGGCCGATCTCGGCGCCGGTCTGCTTGTTCTGCACCGCCGGGACGTAGCCGCGACCGCGCTCGACGACGAGCTCGATCTCCAGCTTGCCCTTGCCGTTGAGCGTGGCGATGTGCAGATCCGGGTTGTGCACGGTGACCCCGGCCGGCGGCACGATGTCGGCCGCGGTGACCTCACCGGGGCCCTGCTTGCGCAGGTACATCGTGACCGGCTCGTCCTCCTCGGAACTCGTGACGAGCTCCTTGAGGTTCAGGATGACGTCGGTGACGTCCTCCTTCACGCCCGGGATGGTGGTGAACTCGTGCAGCACACCGTCGATCCGCAGGCTGGTGACGGCCGCACCGGGAATCGAGGACAGCAGGGTGCGGCGCAGCGAGTTGCCGAGGGTGTAGCCGAAACCGGGCTCCAGCGGCTCGATGACGAACCGGGAGCGGGTCTCGGTCACGGCCTCTTCGGCCAGTGAGGGTCGCTGGGAGATGAGCATGTGAGTTTCCTTTGCCTACGACGCCCGCTATTTGACGTCGGTGGAATGGCTGCCCGCGGCGAACCGCGGGCGGACGGCGGAATCCGGCTCCGCCGCCCGGACGGCCACCGCCGGCGACCTGGTGGGGCCGCCGGCGGGAAGCATCACTTCGAGTAGTACTCGACGATGAGCTGCTCGGTGACCGGGGTGTCGATCTGCGCGCGCTCCGGGAGCTGGTGCACCAGGACGCGGAGGTTCGACGGGACGACCTGCAGCCATGCCGGCACCGGCCGCTCGCCCAAGGTCTCCTTGGCGATGATGAACGGCGTGGTGTTGATCGACTTCGGCTTCACGTCGATGATGTCGAACTTCGAGACCTGGAAGCTCGGAACGTTCACCTTGGTGCCGTTGACCACGAAGTGGCCGTGGCTGACCAGCTGCCGCGCCATCCGCCGGGTGCGGGCCAGGCCCGACCGGTAGATCACGTTGTCCAGGCGGGACTCCAGCAGCTGCAGGAGGTTCTCGCCGGTACGGCCGGTGCGGCGGTTGGCTTCCTCGTAGTACGAGCGGAACTGGCGCTCGAGGATGCCGTAGGTGAAACGAGCCTTCTGCTTCTCCTGGAGCTGCAGCAGGTACTCGGTTTCCTTGATGCGCGCGCGCCCGTGCTGACCCGGCGGGTACGGACGACGCTCGAACGCCTGGTCCCCACCGATGAGGTCAACCTTCAGACGGCGGGACTTGCGGGTCGCGGGACCGGTGTAACGTGCCATCTTCTTCTACTCCTCTCCCGCGATCAGACCCGGCGCCGCTTGGGCGGCCGGCAGCCGTTGTGCGGCTGCGGGGTCACGTCCTGGATCGTGCCGACCTCGAGGCCGGCGGCCTGCAGCGAGCGGATCGCCGTCTCGCGGCCCGAACCCGGGCCCTTCACGAAGACGTCGACCTTCTTCATGCCGTGCTCGGCGGCCTTGCGGGCAGCGTTCTCAGCGGCCATCTGCGCGGCGTACGGGGTGGACTTGCGAGAGCCCTTGAACCCGACGTGGCCCGCGGAGGCCCAGCTGATCACAGCACCGGTCGGGTCCGTGATGGACACGATGGTGTTGTTGAAGGTGCTCTTGATGTGCGCCTGTCCGTGCGCGACATTCTTCTTTTCCTTGCGCCGCACCTTCTTGACGGCGCCGGTGCGAGACTTGGGTGGCATAGCTGTCGTGGTCTCCTAGCGACGCTTACTTCTTCCCGGCCTTCTTCTTGCCGGCGACCGTCTTCTTCGGCCCCTTGCGGGTACGGGCGTTGGTCTTCGTCCGCTGCCCGTTCAACGGGAGGTGGCGGCGGTGCCGCGTCCCCTCGTAGCAACCGATCTCGATCTTCCGGCGGATGTCGGCCGCGACCTCACGGCGCAGGTCACCCTCGACCCGAAAATTGTTCTCGATGTACTCGCGGAGCTTCGCGAGCTGCTCGTCGTCGAGATCCTTCGCGCGGGCGTCGAACGAGATGTCCGTCGCCTTCAGGATCTCCTGGGAACGGCTGCGGCCGATCCCGAAGATGTAGGTCAGCGCGACCTCCATGCGCTTGTCACGCGGGAGGTCGACACCGGTGATCCGTGCCATTGCGGCAGGTCTCCTTCGTGTCGTTCCAGGTCTGCAACCCCAGCCACCTCCGCACCTCGATCGGCGCGAAGCCCCGGCCTGGAACCGGGGGTGGACCGGCTCACCTCGCGAGCCGGCAGGTCAGGGGAGTTCCCTTGGATTGTCTGTGCAGCTACCCGTCTGCGACGGAAGCGATCAGCCCTGGCGCTGCTTGTGGCGCTGGTTGTCGCAAATGACCAGGACCCGCCCGTGACGGCGGATGATCTGGCACTTGTCGCAGATCTTCTTCACACTCGGTTGGACCTTCACGGCCTGTGCTCTCCTGCTCGGACGCGTGCCCGGTCTCCCGGACACCGTGGAGGTCACTTGTAGCGGTAGACGATGCGCCCACGGGAAAGGTCGTAGGGCGAGAGCTCCACGACGACCCGGTCCTCGGGCAGGATGCGGATGTAGTGCTGACGCATCTTGCCACTGATGTGCGCGAGGACCTTGTGCCCGTTCTCCAACTCGACGCGGAACATCGCGTTGGGGAGCGGCTCGATCACGCGACCCTCGACCTCAATGGCCCCGTCTTTTTTGCCCATGTCCTCCGCGTTTCGTGACGGTGACGGTTGGTAAGGCTTGCGCCTTCGGCCACCTGACCAGGAGACTTCCCCCTAGTGCCGGTGACAGGCGCGCTGCGGCCGGTCCGGACGCCCTGAGCCCTGCGGCGTGAACCGCGGGACACCCCTGGGGCGACTTGGCCAGCGGGTCGGAACCGACCCCCTGCACGTGCTCCCTGCGAGCAGGACGCACGACGAACCGGCGCGATGAGTGCGCCGTTGCTCCACTGTACGCGCACGCGGATCGCGCCTTCACCCGGGGCCCGGGCAACACCCCAGGTCGGCGGGCCCGAGCGGCTCGACGGCCCGACGTCCGGGCCTGCCGCGGCTCCGGACCGCCCACTCGGGCGGTTGCGGTGCCGCTCGCGGGCTGTCTACGTTCGATCTCACCTGGCAGTGCGACGACGACGTCGCCCGGCGCCACGGGCACTCCGGCCACCGGCTCGCCCGAGGCGCCCGGCCGGGGACGTCGCGAGGCCGCCCGGTCCGCGCATCGGCGCCCACCGCAATCCCGCTCCGACCACCGAACTCGCTTCGAGGAGAGCAGTGACCGCCCAACAGGACCGCCCCGCAGGCACCCGCCCGTCCGGCCTGCCCGGCAAGCTCGGCGAATACCGCACCTTCCTCGCCGGGGCCGTGCGCCACCCGCACCGGGTCGGCGCGGCCACCCCCACCTCGACGGCGGTCGCCGCGGTCGTCGCCCAGGTGGTCCCCACCACCGGCAGCCCGGTGGTGCTGGAACTCGGCCCCGGCACCGGGTCGCTCAGCGGCGGCATCCGGGACCGGCTGCCCGCCGGGGCGCGGCACGTCGGCATCGAGCTGGTGGACGAGATGGTGCACCACCTCCAGGCGCACGCGCCGTGGATGGAGCTGGTGCACGGCGACGCGGGCGATCTGGTGCCGCTGCTGGCCGAGCGCGGCATCGACCAGGTCGACGCGGTGATCAGCAGCATCCCGTGGTCGCTGCTCCCCGAGTTCGATCAGGACCGGATACTCGGCGAGGTCACCAAGGTCCTCGCCCCGCACGGCGCGTTCACCGCGCTGACCTACCTGCCCGCCGAGCACAACTCCGGCGGCCGACGGTTCCGGCAGCGGCTCGGCGAGACCTTCGACGAGGTGCTCACGCACACCACGTGGCGCAACTTCCCGCCGATCCTGCACTACATCTGCCGCCGACCGCTGCACTGATCGGACGGACCGCCCAGCGATCGCAATTCCCCCGTGCGGCGGCGTCACCGCCCGGCGGCGGCTCCCCGGTCGCTACCGTTCGGCACGGACCGCCCGACCGATCCAGGAGCGCCGAGTGAGCAAGCAAGCCAAGCTGCACGAGTACCGCACCTTCGTCACCCGCGCCGTGCGGCAACCCGGAACGGTGGGCGCCGTGCTGCCCACCTCGGAGCACGTGGCCCGTGCCGTCGCCGAGGTCGTGCCGGTGCACGGCACGCCGACGGTCCTCGAACTGGGCCCCGGCACGGGGGCGCTGAGCGGCGCGCTGCACGAACGGCTGCCCGCGGGCGCCGACCACTTCGCGGTGGAGATCGACTCGGAGATGGTGCGCTACCTCGCCTCGACCAAGCCGTGGCTGGAGGTCATCGAAGGCAACGCCCGCCACCTCGGCGACCTGCTGCGCACCGCGAACCGCAGCCAGGTCGACGCAGTGATCAGCAGCATCCCGTGGACCCTGCTGCCCGCCGACGAGCAGCGCGCACTGCTCGCGGAGGTCTCGAAGGCACTGACCCCGGGCGGCGTGTTCACCACCGTCACCTACGTGACGACGCTGTGGCGGCGGAACACGATCGCCTTCACCGAACTGCTGCGGGAGACCTTCGAGGAGGTGCTGCCGCGCAGCACCGTGTGGCGCAACGTCCCACCCGCCCGCGTCTACGTCTGCCGCCGGCCGCGCTGACGGCTCGCGATGCCGGCCGCGACCCGGTGAGCGCAGCGGAACGCCCCGCCCACCAGGTCGGCGAGCGGGGCGTTCCGCGAACGTTCGTCCGGTCGGAGCCGGATCAGCTCTCCGGGGCGGTGAGCACCCAGGGGCCGTTCTCGGTGATCGCGACGGTGTGCTCCCAGTGGGCCGCGCGGGAACCGTCGACGGTCACCACGGTCCACTCGTCGTCGAGCTCCTCGGTCTCCGCGGATCCCAGCGTCAGCATCGGCTCCACCGCCAGCGCCATGCCGACCCGCAGCTTGGGGCCGCGTCCCGGCTTGCCGAGGTTCGGCAGGAACGGCTCCATGTGCATCTCGGTGCCGATGCCGTGGCCGCCGTACTCGGCGATGATCCCGTACTGGTTGCCGTCGGCCTTGGCCGCGGCCTGCGCGGCGCTCTGCACCGCGTGCGAGATGTCGGTGAGGTGCGCACCGGCCTGGGCGCGCTGCAGCCCGGCCCACATCGCCTTGCGGGTGGCGTCGGACAGCGCCTGGTCCCGGGCACCGACGGTGCCGATGGACAGCGTGACCGCGGAGTCCCCGTGCCAGCCCTCCAGGATCGCGCCGCAGTCCACCGAGAGCAGGTCGCCGTCGGCGAGCACCTCGGACTTCGACGGGATGCCGTGCACGACCTTCTCGTTCAGCGACGCGCAGATCGACGCCGGGAACCCGTGGTAGCCCTGGAAGGACGGGACCGCGCCCGCGTCCCGGATCACCTGCTCGGCGAGCTCGTCGAGCTCACCGGTGCTGACGCCCGGTTCCGCCTTCGCCGTCACCGCGGCGAGCGCGTCGGCGACGACCAGCCCAGCGGCCCGCATGGCCTCGATCTCGCCGGTCGATTTGAGCTCGATGCCCTTGCTTCGCCGAAACACCCGTACTCCCCGTCCGTTCCTCGGTGTCGTCCGTCAGGCCTTCTGGCCCAGCGCGTCCAGCGCGCGGTCGGTGATCTCCTCGACCGAGCCGAGCGCGTCGATCTTGACGACCTTGGGGCGGTAGTAGTCCAGCAGCGGCTCGGTCTCCGAGTGGTAGACGGCGAGCCTGCGCCGGATCACGTCTTCGGTGTCGTCCGAGCGGCCGCGGGCGAGCATGCGGCTCACCAGCTCCTCCTCCGGCACGTCGAACTGGAGGACCGCGGAGAGCTCCATGCCGTTCTCGGCCAGGATCTCGCCGAGCACGTCGGCCTGCGGCGTGGTGCGCGGGAACCCGTCGAGCAGGAAGCCGTTCTGCGCATCCGGCTCCGCGAGGCGCTGCCGCACCATCTCGTTGGTGACCTCGTCGGGCACCAGTTCACCGGCGTCCATGTAGGACTTGGCCTTCTGCCCGAGCGGCGTGGAGTTGCCGATGTTCGCCCGGAACAGGTCGCCGGTGGAGATGTGCGGAACGGCGAGCCGTTCGCCCAGCACGGCCGCTTGGGTGCCCTTGCCCGCACCCGGCGGGCCGACGAGAACCAATCGCACCAAGGGTCTGCCTCCGAATCAATCCGGTGGTCTGCCACCACCTTCGTCGAGCGCTCCGCACTCACCCCGTGGAGTGCGGATGCTGATCACCGCGCGCGTTGCCCGATGTTCCGGCGACCCCGCGGTGCGCCTGGAACCAGCCCAGGCGGGCACCGCGTCGGGCGTCGCCACGGACGGACACCCTAGTGCACGCGCTGCGCAGAACGCCGATGAGCTTCCGCGATGCGAAACGTCGTGTCCGGTATCCGTTAGCCGACGAGTTTACCGGAGGAAACCCTCGTAGTTCCGCTGCGTGAGCTGGCTCTCGATCTGCTTCACCGTGTCCAGGCCGACGTTGACCATGATCAACACGGCGGTGCCGCCGAACGGGAAGTTCTGGTTCCCGCCCTGGCCGGTCAGGCCCAGGAAGAAGTTCGGCAGGATCGCGATGATGCCCAGGTACAGCGAACCGGGCAGCGTGATCCGGGAGAGCACGAAGCTCAGGTATTCAGCGGTCGGCCTGCCGGGCCGGATGCCGGGGATGAACCCGCCGAACTTCTTCATCTCGTCCGCCCGCTCTTCCGGGTTGAACGTGATCGAGACGTAGAAGTAGGCGAAGAAGATGATCATCGCCATGTACAGCAGGATGTGCACCCAGCTGGACGGGTCGACGATGTAGGTCTGGATGAACCGCGCCCACCAGGAGTCCTGGTTGCCGGCGAGCTGCCCGAGCAGCTGCGGCAGGTACAGCAGCGAGGAACCGAAGATCACCGGGATGACACCGGCCTGGTTCACCTTCAGCGGCAGGTAGGTCGAGGTGCCGCCGTACATCCGGCGCCCGATCATGCGCTTCGCGTACTGCACCGGGATGCGGCGCTGCGCCTGCTCGATGAAGACCACCGTCGCGATGATCGCGACCGCGAACACCAGGATCACCGCGAACACCAGGCCGCCGTGCGTCTGCAGGATCTGGCCGCCCTCGGCGGGGATCCGAGCCGCGATCGAGGTGAAGATGAGCAGCGACATGCCGTTGCCGATACCGCGCTCGGTGATCAGCTCGCCCATCCACATCAGCAGCGAGGCGCCCGCCGTCATCACGACCACGATCGTGATGAGGTTCAGCACCGAGCTGTCCGGGATGACGTCCGCGCTGCAGTTCGGGAACAGCTGGCCGCGCTCGGCGAGCGCGACGATGCCCGTCGCCTGCAGGACCGCGAGCGCGATCGCCAGGTACCGGGTGTACTGCGTCAGCTTCGCCTGGCCGGACTGGCCTTCCTTCTTCAGCTGCTCGAAGCGTGGAATGACCACCTGGAGCAGCTGCACGATGATGCTCGCGGTGATGTAGGGCATGATGCCCAGCGACAACACCGACAACTGCAACAACGCGCCACCGCTGAACAGGTTCAACAGCGAGAAGACGCTCTGACTGCCCTGCAACTCCTGGTAGCACTGCTGGACGTTCGGGTACGAGACCCCCGGAGAGGGAATCGTGGCGCCGAGCCGGTACAGCACGACCATGCCCAGAGTGAACAGGATCTTGCGGCGCAGGTCCGGCGTCGCCAGAGCCGAGCGGAAGGCGCCGAGCACGCGAACCTCCTGGTGCGCAAGCCGGGGGTACCGGCCGAACGATGGCCGGCTTCCCAATTCCTCGTACACGGGGCCGGCACGGCTGGAAAATCCACAGCACCGTGCTCGGCACGGTGCTGCCTGGGCGACTCTAGCAGGTCGCCGAACGCGTCCCGCCGGTCGGCGGTGATCCGCCGCACCTCGAATCGTTCCCGTTCGGCGAACACGGCTGGGAACGACCCGATCCACGCGCGGTGACCACCCGCGCCGGAACGCCCGCACAACACCGGAAATCCCCGCACAGCGCGAATTCGAACGCGCACAGCGAGTCGCGCCGGCTTCTCGTCGGCGGCGAAGCCGATGAGCAGCCGACCACCTGATCAACCGGCACCGCCGCGGGTTCTCAGCGGGATTCTCGCGAGGACAGCGCCTTCTCCTGTGGCAGAGCCACCGGAGAAAACGATCCCGCAGCGAGAATCCCGCTGACGTTCCGCCACCTCACCCGCTCGTAATCCGAGCGGACACGATCACCCGCAATTCGCGGCGTGCTCTTCTTCCGTCATGGGGCTGGTGTCCTGGACGACGGTGCTCTGCTGGTCCTCGGCGGGACCGGTGACCTCCATCGGCACGTACCAGATGTAGTGGTCGTAGAACTTGTCCTCGAAGTGCAGCTCGTAAGTGCCGTGCACCTTCTGCATCTTCGGTCCGTAGTAGACGCGCCCGGCGTCGCCCGGGTTCACGTCGATGTTCGTCGTCTGGCTCTCGGTGTGGGATTCCTTCCACTCGTGGCCGTAGCTGGCCTTGAAGGTCACCTTGAACACCTCGCCGAACGAGGTCGACATGGACAGCCCGAGGCTGTTGCTCTCCGAGGTGGTGTCGGACCAGCTGACGCCCATCCGCTGCGGCAGCTCGGTGCAGTTGAACGTGGGGCTGCCGACCTGCTCGGAGGTGTTCTGGAAGTACTCGGGTTCGCCTTCGGGGTGGAACACGCAGCTGTCGGTGCCGTTGTCGCACTTCTCCAGCAGCTCGCGGGCGGTGGGCTCGTCCGCAGCGGAGGCGGGCGGGGCGATCAGGAGTCCGGCGGCGGCGGTCGCGGCCGCGGCGGTGGCGATGCGTCGGATCATCGGGAGGCCTCTTCTCGGTAGGGCCGCGAGCTCGGCGCGGGCCGGGATTTCGCTGCGGGCGCCGGGCGCGCCACGGGCGCTGACCGCGTCACGGGCACCGGACGCATCACGAGCACCGGACGCATCGCGGACACTGCGCACGTCATGGGCACTGGGCGCACCACGAGCACTGGGCGCATCACGGGCACTGCGCACGTCACGGGCACTGCGCACCTCACGGGCACTGGGAGATCTCCTCCTCCGTCATGTCCCGCACGTGCTGGCTGACCGCGCTCGTCGGGTCCGGGGCCGGACCGGTGACCTCCATCGGCACGTACCAGATGTAGTGGTCGTGGAACTTGTCGCCGAAGTGCAGCTCGTAGGTGCCCTGCACCTTCTGCATCTGCGCGGCGCGCTCCACGGAACCCACCTGGTTCGGTTCGGTGTCCACGTAGGTCGTCTGGGATTCGGTGTGCGACTCCTCCCAGGTGTGCTCGTAGCTCTGCTCGTAGGCGACGGCGAAGACCTTCCCGAACCCGGCTTCGGTGGTCATGGACAGGCCGACGCTGTTGCTCTGCGAGGTGGTGTCCGACCACTCCACGGAGAACCGCTGCAGACCGTCGGTGCAGTTGTAGACCGGGTCGCCGACGACGTGCCGGTCCTCGGTGTAGTACTCCGGCTGCCCTTCCGGGTGGAACACGCAGCTGTCGGTGCCGTTGTCGCACTGCTCCATGAGCTCGCGGGTGGTCGGTTCGTCGGCGGCCGAGGCCGCGGGGGCGAAGGCCAGCGAGGCCAGCGAGAACGCGGAGACGAGCACCGCGCTGGTCCGGCGTGGGGACATGGCTTCTCCTCGTTGAGAGCGGGGCCCGCGGCGAAACTCGGTGCGGGGCGGCCGGATCGCGCCGCGGGGAGATCCGGCCGCCCGCTCGCTCAGCTCAGCCCGACCGATTGGGTGCGGTCGTTCATCAGGTCGCCGACGTAGGCGGTGTTCTCCTTGAACGGCCCGTCGCGGTCGCCGCCGAGGTCCGGCTCCGGGTACAGCCAGATCCAGCAGTTCCCCCACGGCTGCACCGAGGTGACCCGGTCCTTCCAGTCGTCCGGCAGGTCGATCTGGTAGTCGACCCAGCCGTCCTTCTCGCACAGGCCGGTGCCGTAGATGGTGAAGCTGTCGCCGCCGTAGTTCTCCTCGTCGAACAGCGTGCCCTGGACGACCTCACCGTCCCGGGTGTCCGCGGCGGCCGCGCGGGCGCTGCCGGTGGCCTCGGCGAGGGTGTCGAAGCAGTGCTGCCGCCCGGTGTCGGCGTGGAAGGCGCAGTGCCGCGCGGGGGCGACGTCCGCGGTCCCGGCCGCGGTGGCGACTCCGGGGACGGCGGCCGCCAGCAGCGACATCGCCACCAGCGGGAGTCCGGCGCGCAGGGTTCGATGCCGCATGGTCCGCTCCTCAGGTCTTCGTTGATCGGAGGTGTGCTTCGGGGCACTTCTCCGATCAAGGTAGAGCGGCCCGCGATTGGTCTGCACCAGCAAATGGGAGGCACGCATTCGGCGGAACGGCGGCGCGCACTCACACTTTTCGCGGCGGCCGTTCAGCGCATCGCGATTGCTCCGGCGACGCTGCGTGCCCGTCCGACCACCGGCCTCCGCGAGGCGTCACCGCAGCGCAGCAAGGCCCTCCGGCATCCGGACGGCGGTACGGGAGCCCGCGGCGCGATCCGGCGGCGACCGCGGAGCGCGACGGCCGCGGACCGCTGCCGTTCACCGCGGCGGCACGGCGCGTTCACCGCGGGAGCGCGGTCCCCGCCGGGCAAGATGCCTCTCGACCGGACCACGTGGCGTCACCGCAGGTCAGCGAATTGCGTCCGCTGGGCGGAGCAGCTGAGAACCAGGAAATCACCAGAACCTCGGTGTTCCGCCCTCGGACATGCGAAAGGGCCGGCCGACCCGAAGGTCGACCGGCCCTCACGACCGGATCACCGCGTCGTTCAGCTGTCCAGCTTGGTCGCCGAACCGCCCGCGGCAGTGATCTTCTCCTGCGCGCTGCCGGTGAAGGCGTGCGCGGTGACGTCCAGCTTGACGCCCTCCAGCTCGCCGCCACCGAGGACCTTCACCAGTTCGCCCTTGTTGGCGAGACCGGCGGAGATCAGCTCGTCGAGACCGACGGTGCCGCCGTTCGGGAACGCAGCGGCCAGCCGGCCGAGGTTCACGCCCTGGTACTCCACGCGGTTGCGGTTCTTGAAGCCGCGAAGCTTCGGGAGCCGCATGTGGATCGGCATCTGCCCGCCCTCGAAGCGCGGGGAGACGGTCTTGCGAGCCTTGGTGCCCTTGGTACCGCGGCCCGCGGTCTTGCCCTTGGAACCCTCACCACGGCCGACCCGGATCTTGTCCCGGTTCGAACCCGGCGCGGGCCGCAGGTCATGGATCTTGATGACCATGATCAGTCGACCTCCTCAACCGTCACCAGGTGGTGCACGGCCTTGATCAGGCCACGCGTGTTCGCGTCGTCCGGGCGAACAACCGACTGGCGGATCTTGCGCAGCCCGAGGGTGCGCATGCTGTCCCGCTGGTTGCTCTTGGTGCCCACCAGACCACGCGTCTGAGTGATCTTCAGCTGTGCCACGTCACGCCCCCTGACCGGCACGGGCACGCAGCATGAACGCGGGAGCCACGTCTTCCAGCGGCAGACCGCGGCGGGCCGCGACCTCCTCCGGACGCTGCAGGCTCTTCAGCGCCGCCACGGTGGCGTGCACGATGTTGATCGGGTTGTCGCTGCCCAGCGACTTGCTCAGCACGTCGTGCACGCCGGCGCCTTCCAGCACCGCGCGCACCGGACCACCGGCGATGACACCGGTACCGGCGCTGGCCGGACGCAGCATGACGACGCCTGCGGCGTCCTCGCCCTGCACCGGGTGCGTGATCGTGCCGCCGAGGCGGGGGACGCGGAAGAAGTTCTTCTTCGCCTCCTCCACGCCCTTGGCGATCGCCGCGGGCACTTCCTTGGCCTTGCCGTAGCCGACACCGACCATGCCGTCGGTGTCACCGACGACCACGAGCGCGGTGAAGCTGAACCGCCGGCCGCCCTTGACGACCTTCGCGACGCGGTTGATCGTCACGACACGCTCGAACTGCATGCTCTTCTCTTGGGCCGCCCCGCCACGGCCACCGTCGCGGCGGTCCCGGCGGTCTTTGCCGCCGGACTCCGAACCGCCGTCACGCCGAGTGCGTCCAGGCATCAGGCGTCCCTCTCGATCGTTGTCATCTCAGTCGTACGCATGTCAGAACTCCAGGCCGCCCTCGCGAGCGGCATCGGCCAGCGCCGCGACGCGGCCGTGGTAGGCGTTGCCACCTCGGTCGAACACGACCTTCTCGACCCCGGCGTCCTTGGCGCGAGCCGCAACGAGCTCGCCCACCTTGGTCGCCTTGGCCTTCTTGTCGCCCTCGAGGGTGCGCAGGTCGGCTTCCATGCTGGAGGCCGACGCCAGCGTGTGACCCGCGACGTCGTCGATGACCTGCGCGACGATGTGCCGCGTGGACCGGGTCACGACCAGGCGCGGACGCGCAGGCGTGCCGCTGATCTTCTTGCGAAGCCGGAAGTGGCGGTTGGCGCGGGCGATCCGACGCACGGTCGAGATGTCCTTGCCCACGGGCTTGCGCTTCGTAGCAGTGGTTGTCTCGCTCATGGTCACTTACCCGTCTTCCCGACCTTGCGGCGGATGGTCTCGCCGGCGTACCGGACGCCCTTGCCCTTGTACGGGTCGGGGCGGCGCAGCTTGCGGATCCTGGCGGCGACCTCGCCGACCAGCTGCTTGTCGATGCCCTTGACCGACAGCTTGGTCGCGCCGTCAACGGCGAACTCGATGCCCTGCGGCGGCTCGATCACGATGGGGTGGCTGTAGCCCAGGGAGAACTCGAGGTTCGATCCCTTGAGCAGCACGCGGTAGCCCACGCCGTGGATCTCGAGGTTCTTCTGGTAGCCCTGGCTGACGCCGAGCACCATGTTGTTGACCAGGCTGCGCGACAGACCGTGCAGCGAGCGGCTCTCCCGCTCATCGTCCGGCCGCTTGACCAGGACTGACCCGTCGTCATCCTTCTCGACGATGATCGGCTCGGCGATGTTCTGCTCCAGGGTGCCCTTGGGCCCCTTGACCGTCACCGCCTGCCCGTCGATGGTGACCTCGACACCGGAGGGCACGGTGATCGGAAGCTTCCCGATGCGCGACATGCTCCTCCTCCCTTACCACACGTAGGCGAGGACTTCCCCGCCCACGCCTTGCTTGATGGCCTGCCGGTCGGTCACCAGACCACCCGACGTGGAAATGATCGCGATGCCCAGACCGCCGAGAACCTTCGGCAGGTTGGTGGACTTCGCGTAGACCCGCAGGCCGGGCTTCGAGACCCGTCGCAGGCCGGCGATGCTGCGCTCCCGGTTCGGGCCGTACTTGAGCTCGACGACCAGGTTCTGGCCCTTCTCGCCCTGCTCGGCGCGGGAACCCATCACGTAACCCTCGCGCTTGAGGATCTCGGCGATGTTCGCCTTGAGCTTCGAATGCGGCATCACGACCTCGTCGTGATAAGCCGAGCTTCCATTCCGCAGACGCGTCAGCATGTCTGCGATGGGATCGGTCATCGTCATGGTGACCTGGTCCACCTTTCTCACCCGGTTCCGACGGACCCGGACGCGCCCCGCGGTGCGGGAGGTCTGGATCCTGGCCTAGGCGAAGTCGGATCACACCTGCTCGATCGGCAGGTTCATGTCAGCGGCACGCACGCGCGCCAGCCCGCCGAAGCGGGCAAAAGACCTGGTGGTGCCCGCCGAGCGTACCCGTCACCGGGTGGCGCTCGACGGGCGGGCACTCACCAGGAAGACTTGCTCACGCCCGGCAGCTCGCCGGCGTGCGCCATCTCGCGGAAGCACACGCGGCACAGGCCGAACTTGCGGAAGACCGACCGCGGACGCCCGCAGCGCTGGCAGCGGGTGTAACCGCGCACCTTGAACTTGGGCTTGCGAGCGGCCTTGTTGATCAGCGCCTTCTTGGCCATCGGCTCAGTTCTCCTTGTTTCGACGCCCAGCGATACCCGACATCACTGCTCCTTGAACGGGAAGCCCAGGTGGCGCAGCAGCCGCCGGCCTTCCTCATTGGTGGTGGCCGTGGTCACCACGGTGATGTCCATACCGCGCGGACGGTCGATCGAGTCGGGGTCGATCTCGTGGAACATCGACTGCTCGTTGAGCCCGAAGGTGTAGTTGCCGTTGCCGTCGAACTGCTTCGGCGACAGGCCGCGGAAGTCACGGATGCGCGGCAGCGCGATGGTGACCAGGCGGTCGACGAACTCCCACATGCGGTCGCCGCGCAGCGTGACGCGCGCACCGATCGGCATGCCTTCGCGCAGCTTGAACTGAGCGATGGACTTGCGGGCCCGGCGGATCTCGGGGCGCTGACCGGTGATGATGGTCAGGTCGCGGACCGCGCCTTCGATGAGCTTGCTGTCCCGGGCGGCGTCGCCGACACCCATGTTGACGACGACCTTGACGACGCCGGGCACCAGCATGGGGTTCGCGTACTCGAACTCCTGCTGCAGGGCCGGGCGGATCTCGTCGCGGTACCGGGTCTTCAGCCGGGGGACGATCTTCTCTGCAGTGGTCATGCTCAGATGTCCTTCCCGTTGCGGCGAGAGACGCGGACCTTCTTGCCGTCCTCGCCGATCCGGTAGCCCACGCGAGTGGGGTTGCCGTCGGAGTCGACCACCATCACGTTGCTCACGTGGATGGCCGCTTCCTGGGTGACGATGCCGCCGGACTGCGCACCACGTTCGGTCCGGGAGACCTTGGTGTGCTTCTTGATCCGGTTGACGCCCTCGACGAGGACGCGCTCGCGCTGCGGGTAGGCCGCGATGACCTTGCCCCGGGCACCCTTGTCCTTGCCGGAGATCACGACGACCGTGTCGCCCTTCTTGATCTTCATCACAGCACCTCCGGCGCGAGCGAAATGATCTTCATGTACTTCTTGTCGCGCAGCTCGCGGCCGACGGGGCCGAAGATGCGGGTCCCACGGGGACCACCGTCCGGCTTGATCAGCACCGCGGCGTTCTCGTCGAACCGGATGTACGAGCCATCCGCGCGGCGCTTTTCCTTCTTCTGGCGGACGATGACGGCCTTGACCACATCGCCCTTCTTCACGCCGGCACCCGGAATGGCTTCCTTCACGGTGGCGACGATGACGTCACCGATACCCGCGTAGCGCCGACCGGAACCACCGAGGACGCGGATCGTGAGGATCTCCTTGGCCCCAGTGTTGTCGGCGACGCGAAGTCGCGACTCCTGCTGGATCACGTATGACTCCTGACCCTAAGTGCCCGCACCCTGCGTGCGAACACACTCTGGCGCGCCAAATTTCCGACCTGACGCGCGCGGTCATCACCTGAAGAAGGCCGGACGCCGACATACCGGCGACCGGCCCGCTTCCGATGTCCTTACTTGGCCCGTTCCACGACCTCGACGAGGCGCCAGCGCTTCGTCGCGGACAGCGGCCGGGTCTCCATCAGGAGAACGCGGTCGCCGACACCGGCCGTGTTGGCCTCGTCGTGCGCCTTGACCTTGGTCGTCTGGCGCATGACCTTGCCGTAGAGGGCGTGCTTCTTGCGGTCCTCCAGCGACACCACGATCGTCTTGTCCATCTTGTCGGACACGACGTATCCCTCGCGGGTCTTGCGGTAGTTCCGCGCCACGCTCTGTTCTTCTGCCTGGCTGCTCATGCCGCGCCCTCCTCGGTCGCGTCAGGGGACACCGTCAGGCCGAGCTCGCGCTCGCGCATGATGGTGTAGATCCGGGCGATGTCCCTGCGGACCACGCGCAACCGGCGGTTGTTCTCCAACTGCCCGGTCGCCATCTGGAACCGAAGGTTGAACAGCTCTTCCTTCGACTCGCGGACGCGCGACAGCAGTTCCTCGTCGCCCAGCTCCCGGAGCTCACCAGCGGTGACACCAGCCGCCATCAGAAGTCACCACCCTCGCGGGACACGATCTTGCACTTCATCGGCAGCTTGTGCGCCGCACGGGTCAGCGCCTCCACAGCCGTCTTCTTGTTCGGGAAGTTCAGCTCGAACATGACGCGGCCGGGCTTGACGTTCGCGACCCAGGACTCGGGCGAACCCTTACCGGAACCCTGACGGGTTTCGGCCGGCTTCTTCGTCAGCGGGCGGTCCGGGAAGATGTTGATCCAGACCTTGCCGCCACGCTTGACGTGCCGGGTGATGGCGATACGGGCCGACTCGATCTGCCGGTTGGTCACGTAGCCGTGCTCGATCGCCTGGATGCCGTATTCGCCGAAGTTGATCCGGGTGCCGCCCTTGGCGAAGCCCTTGCGCTTCGGTGCGTGGCTCTTGCGCCACTTCACCCTGCGTGGGACCAGCACTGCTCAGCCCTCCGTCTTCTGATCGGCCTGCGGCTCGGCCACGGCCGGGGCGTTGGCGGTCGCCGCGTCGCCCGCGGTCTGCGCCTGCTCCGGGCTCTCCGCCGTACCGCCCTTGGCTGCGGCGCGGCCGGCCTCGGTGCCACCGGCACCAGTGGTGCCGGAAGCGCCGGAGCGACGGCGGCCACCGCGCTCGGAACGGCCACCGCGCTCATTGCGGCCGCCGCCCTCGCCACGAGGCGCGCGCACCTCGGACTGCTCCTGCTTCTGCTTCAGGCCGCCGACCAGCTCGCCCTTGTAGATCCACACCTTGACGCCGATGCGACCGAACGTGGTGCGGGCCTCGAAGAAGCCGTAGTCGATGTCCGCGCGCAGCGTGTGCAGCGGGACGCGACCCTCGCGGTAGAACTCGGAACGGGACATCTCGGCCCCGCCCAGCCGGCCACCGCACTGCACCCGGATGCCCTTGACCTGCGGCGAGCGCATGGCCGACTGGATGGCCTTGCGCATCGCGCGCCGGAAGGACACGCGGTTGGACAGCTGCTCGGCCACGCCCTGCGCGACGAGCTGCGCGTCGGCCTCGGAGTTCTTGACCTCGAGGATGTTGAGCTGGACCTGCTTGCCGGTCAGCTTCTCCAGCGAACCGCGGATGCGGTCCGCCTCGGCACCGCGACGGCCGATGACGATGCCCGGCCGGGCGGTGTGAATGTCCACCCGGACCCGCTCGCGGGTGCGCTCGATCTCCACCTTGGAGATCCCTGCGCGCTCCATACCGCGAGAGAGCCGACGGCGGATCTTGACGTCCTCCGCAACGTATTCCGCGTACTGCTTGTCGGCGTACCACCGGGACTTCCAGTCCGTGGTGATGCCGAGTCGGAAGCCGTGCGGGTTGATCTTCTGACCCACTACCGGGCACTCCCCTTCTGGCTCTTCGTCTTACCGGCCGCCTTCGGCCGCGACTCCACCTCGATGGTGATGTGCGCGGTCCGCTTGCGAATCCGGTACGCACGGCCCTGGGCACGGGGCTGGAACCGCTTCAGCGTCGGTCCCTCGTCCACGTACGCCCGGTGCACCCACAGGGTGTCGGGGTCGAGCGACTGGTTGTTCTCCGCGTTGGCGACGGCACTGGCGAGCACCTTCGACACCGGACCGCTGGCGGCCTGCGGCGCGAACTGGAGCACTGCCAGGGCTTCGCTGGCGCTACGGCCCTTGATGAGCTCGACCACGCGACGGGCCTTCATCGGCGTCACGCGGACGAAGCGGGCCCGCGCCACCGCGCGGGTGTCAGCCGCAGCGGTGTCGTCGGAACGGGCTGTCATCCTGCTACCCCTTGCTCTTGGTTCGCCCCCGCTCAGCGGCGGCGCGACTTCCGGTCATCCTTGACGTGGCCCTTGAAGGTCCTCGTCGGCGCGAACTCGCCCAGCTTGTGTCCGACCATCGACTCGGTGACGAACACCGGGATGTGCTTGCGACCGTCGTGCACCGCGAAGGTGTGGCCGAGCATGTCCGGGATGATCGTGGACCGGCGGGACCAGGTCTTGATCACGGTCTTCTTGCCCGACTCGTTCAGCGCGTCCACCTTTTTGAGCAGGTGGTCGTCCACGAACGGGCCCTTCTTAAGGCTGCGTGGCATGTGCTTCTACCTCCCTGCTCAGCGCTTCTTGCCGGTGCGACGGCGCCGGACGATGAGCTTGTCACTGGGCTTGTTGCGGCGGGTACGACCCTCGGGGCGGCCCTTGGGGTTGACCGGGTGGCGACCACCGGAGGTCTTGCCCTCACCACCACCGTGCGGGTGGTCCACCGGGTTCATGACGACACCGCGGACGGTCGGGCGCTTGCCCTTCCACCGCATGCGGCCCGCCTTGCCCCAGTTGATGTTCGAGTGCTCGGAGTTGCCGACCTCGCCGACGGTGGCCCGGCACCGCGCGTCCACGTTGCGGATCTCGCCCGAGGGCATCCGCAGCTGGGCGTACGGGCCGTCCTTGGCCACCAGCTGGACTCGGGCACCGGCGGAACGCGCGATCTTGGCGCCGCCACCGGGGCGGAGCTCGATCGCGTGGATCACGGTACCGGTCGGGATGTTGCGCAGCGGGAGGTTGTTGCCGGGCTTGATGTCAGCCCGCGGCCCGCTTTCGACCCGGTCGCCCTGCCCGATGCCGTTCGGCGCGATGATGTAGCGCTTCTCGCCATCCAGGTAGTGCAGCAGCGCGATGCGAGCGCTGCGGTTCGGGTCGTACTCGATGTGCGCGACCTTGGCCGGCACACCGTCCTTGTCGTTGCGGCGGAAGTCGATGATGCGGTAGGCCCGCTTGTGGCCACCGCCCTGGTGCCGCGTAGTGATCTTGCCGTGCGCGTTGCGGCCGCCGCGGCCGTGCAACGGACGCACCAGCGACTTCTCCGGCTCCGACCGGGTGATCTCGGCGAAGTCGGACACGCTGGAGCCGCGACGGCCCGGCGTCGTCGGCTTGTGCTTGCGAATGCCCATCTCTCTAGAAACCTCGTCCTAATCAGCGCCGGTCAGGCGGCCGGTCCGCCGAAGATCTCGATCGGCTTGCTCTCCGGGGACAGCGTCACGATCGCCCGCTTGGTGTCCTTGCGCTTGCCGTACCCGGTGCGGGTGCGCTTGCGCTTGCCGTTGCGGTTGATCGTGTTCACGTTGGTGACCTTGACATCGAAGATCTTCTCAACGGCGATCTTGATCTCGGTCTTGTTCGAGCCGGGGCGCACCACGAAGGTGTACTGGCCTTCCTCCAAGAGCCCGTAGCTCTTCTCGGAGACGACCGGCGCCAGGATGATGTCTCGCGGGTCGGGGATCACTGCTGTGCCTCCTCAGCGCTCGCGGCCGTGGCGACCTGCGCAGGCCCGGCGACGAACCGCTCGAACGCGGCCTTGGTGAACACCACGTCGTCGTTGACCAGCACGTCGTAGGTGTTGAGCTGACCCGGCGTGATCAGGTGCACGTTCGTCAGGTTCCGCAGGCTCAGCCAGGAGTTGGCCTCCTCCGCGTTGTTCAGCACGACCAGCACGCGCTTCGCCTGGGTCCAGGTGCGGACCGCGGCCTTGGCGGCCTTGGTCGACGGCGTCTCGCCACCGACCACGTGCGTCACGACGTGCAGCTGGCCGGCGCGAACGCGGTCGGACAGCGCACCGCGCAGCGCGGCGGCCTTCATCTTCTTGGGGGTGCGCTGGGTGTAGTCCCGCGGCTGCGGGCCGTGCACCGTGCCACCACCGGTGAACTGGGGAGCCCGGATCGAACCCTGGCGGGCGTTACCGGTGCCCTTCTGCCGGTACGGCTTCTTGCCGCCACCGGAGACCTGGCCGCGAGTCTTCGTGGCGTGCGTGCCCTGGCGAGCGGCGGCCAGCTGGGCCGTCACCACCTGGTGCATCAGGGCCAAGTTGGCCTGCACGTCGAAGATCTCGGCGGGCAGCGTCACGCTGCCGTCGGTCGCGCCGTCCGGGGTACGGACGTCCAGCGTCGCGCTCATCACGCACCACCCTTCGCGGGGCTCTTGACCAGAACCAGGCCGCCCTTGGGGCCGGGAACGGCACCCTTGATCAGCAACAGGCCGGAGTCACCTTCGACCCGGTGCACCTTGAGGTTCTGGGTGGTCACGCGGTTGGAGCCCATCCGGCCCGCCATCCGCATGCCCTTGAAGACACGACCCGGGGTGGCGCAGCCACCGATCGAGCCGGGCTTGCGGTGCACGGCCTGCGCACCGTGGCTCATCGGCTGCCGGTGGAACCCGTGCCGCTTGATCGTGCCGGCGAAGCCCTTGCCCTTGCTGGTGCCGACCACGTCGACGACCGCACCGGACTCGAACACCTCAGCGGTGATCTCCTGGCCGACTTCGTACTCACCGGCGTCGTTCGTGCGCAGCTCCACGAGGTGGCGGCGCGGCGTGACCCCGGCCTTGGTGAAGTGGCCGGTGCGCGGCCTGTTCACCTTGCGGGGGTCGATGGCGCCGAACGCCAGCTGCACGGCCGAATAGCCGTCCTTGTCGGGGGTACGGATCTGGGTGACCACGTTCGGCCCGGCCTGCACGACGGTCACCGGGACGATCCGGTTGTTCTCGTCGAAGACCTGGGTCATGCCGAGCTTGGTGCCCAGAATCCCCTTGATCTGCCTGTCAGACATCAGTCTCGTTCTCTCCGCACTACGGCCGGCCCGCGGACGGACCGTCTCAAGATGGGCCGACCCTTACTGGATGTTCACGTCGACGCTGGCCGGCAGATCGATGCGCATCAGCGCGTCCACCGTCTTCGGCGTCGGTTCGAGGATGTCGATGAGCCGCTTGTGCGTCCGCATCTCGAAGTGCTCCCGCGAGTCCTTGTACTTGTGCGGAGAGCGGATGACGCAGTAGACGTTCTTCTCCGTCGGCAGCGGCACCGGCCCGACGACCCGAGCGCCGGTGCGCGTCACGGTCTCGACGATCTTGCGCGCGGACGCGTCGATCGCCTCGTGGTCGTAGGCCTTGAGCCGGATGCGGATCTTCTGTCCCGCCATAGTGGCTTGCCGTTCCTCTAGTCTCGTGCCGCCAGTGGTCGGCGCTGTGGCGGTCCTCAGCTCGATGCTGACGACGGCGCCTGCGCCCATGGGCTTCGGGTGCCCGTCGCGGCCTGGGCCGTGAGCTCTCGGCGAGATGACTCCCGCTCGGAGGGCTCGACCCTCGGTCCGCCCCTGTTCAGGTTGCTGGTGCCCGGTACACGCGGTCGGGCGTGTCGCCCACTGCGCACAGACCGGTCCCACCGAACTTCGCCGTTGGGATGGATCCGAGAGCTTCTCGAAAGACACCCTCGAAGACCCGTACACCTAGTTCTTTGCACCCTGCCGGACGGCGACGCGGGAAGAATCCCGTCGCAGCGCCCAGGCCCGGCCGAAACCGGTCCTGCTCCGAAACTCCAGGGCGCGGGGCTTCTCGCGGCGGAGCGGCCGGGACTTCCACCGACAGGTGATGAACACCCGGGAAACCGGCCGCTCCGAACGAGCAACCCATACAGGATGACACACGCCGGATGCCAGCCCGAATCGGGGGGTGGTTTCCAGGCCCGAGCCGCGGCACGACCCCGGAAACCAGCGAGGGCCTGCTCCCTGGAAAGGAAGCAGGCCCTCGCGGTGGATCACTTGATGATCTTGGTGACGCGACCCGCGCCGACCGTACGACCACCCTCGCGGATCGCGAAGCGGAGGCCGTCCTCCATCGCGATCGGCTGGATCAGCTGCACCGACATCTCGACGTTGTCGCCCGGCATGACCATCTCGGTGCCCTCGGGGAGGGTCACGACGCCGGTCACGTCGGTGGTGCGGAAGTAGAACTGCGGCCGGTAGTTGTTGAAGAACGGGGTGTGACGGCCACCGTCCTCCTTCGACCGGATGTAGACCTGGCACTCGAACTCGGTGTGCGGGGTCGTGGTCTTCGGCTTGACGACCACCATGCCGCGCTCGACGTCCTCGCGCTTGATACCGCGCACGAGCAGACCGACGTTGTCACCGGCCTGGCCCTCGTCCAGCAGCTTGCGGAACATCTCGACGCCGGTGACCGTGGTCTTCAGCGCGGTGTCCTTGATGCCGACGAGCTCGACCTCTTCGTTGACCTTGACGATGCCGCGCTCGATGCGACCGGTCACCACGGTGCCGCGGCCGGTGATCGAGAAGACGTCCTCGACCGGCATCAGGAAGGGCTTGTCGGTCTCGCGCTCCGGGTCCGGAACGTTCTCGTCGACCGCGTCGAGCAGCTCGACGATCTTGTTCGACCACTCCGGGTCGCCCTCGAGCGCCTTCAGCGCGGAGACGCGGATGACCGGGGCGTCGTCGCCGTCGTAGTCCTCGCCGGACAGCAGCTCGCGCACCTCCATCTCCACGAGCTCCATGATCTCCTCGTCGTCGACCATGTCGGCCTTGTTCAGCGCGACGAGGATGTAGGGCACGCCGACCTGGCGAGCCAGCAGCACGTGCTCACGCGTCTGCGGCATCGGACCGTCGGTGGCGGCGACGACCAGGATCGCCCCGTCCATCTGGGCGGCACCCGTGATCATGTTCTTCACGTAGTCGGCGTGACCGGGGGCGTCGACGTGCGCGTAGTGACGCTTCTCGGTCTGGTACTCGACGTGCGCGATCTGGATCGTGATGCCGCGCTGCTTTTCCTCGGGAGCCTTGTCGATCTCGTCGAACGGCGTGAAGGGGTTCAGCTCCGGGTACTTCTCGTGCAGCACCTTGGTGATGGCCGCGGTGAGCGTGGTCTTGCCGTGGTCAACGTGACCGATGGTCCCGATGTTGACGTGCGGCTTGTCCCTCTCGAACTTCGCCTTAGCCACTGGATTGTCCTCCTGGACTTGGTTCTCTTTCCGCCGTACGACTAGCCAGTCCCCGCGAAACCGCGAAGATTCAGTGCCAGGCGGAGTCCTGTCGGGTTTGGCAGCGGAGTGCTCCGGTCCTCCCGCGGAGGCCGGAGCCACCCGCCGCCGAACTACAGGGAATTACTCGCCCGTAGCCTTCGCGATGATCTCCTTCGCCACGTTCGCGGGAACCTCGGCGTAGGAGTCGAACACCATCGAGTAGTTCGCGCGGCCCTGCGTCTTGGAACGCAGGTCGCCGACATACCCGAACATCTCGGACAGCGGCACCTGCGCCTTGACGACGCGCGCACCGCTGCGCTCCTCCATGGCCTGGATCTGGCCACGGCGGGAGTTGAGGTCGCCGATGACATCGCCCATGTAGTCCTCGGGCGTGATCACCTCGACCGCCATCACCGGTTCGAGGATCGCCGGGGAAGCCTTCTGCGCGGCCTCCTTCAGAGCGATGGAACCGGCGACCTTGAACGCCATTTCCGACGAGTCGACCTCGTGGTACTGGCCGTCGAGCAGGGTCACCTTGACGCCCACCAGCGGGTAGCCGGCCAGCACGCCGTACTGCATGGCGTCCTGCGCGCCTTGGTCCACCGACGGGATGTACTCGCGCGGAACGCGACCACCGGTGACCTTGTTCTCGAACTCGTACGTCGCACTGTCCGCAGTCTGCTCGATCGGCGCGAGCGCGATGATGACGCGGGCGAACTGCCCGGACCCACCGGTCTGCTTCTTGTGCGTGTACTCGTACTTCTCGACCGGCTTGCGAATGGTCTCCCGGTAGGCCACCTGCGGCTTACCGATGTTCGCCTCGACCTTGAAGTCCGACTTCATCCGGTTGACCAGGACTTCCAGGTGCAGCTCGCCCATGCCGGAGAGGACCGTCTGACCGGTCTCCTCGTCGTGGTGGACGCGGAAGGTCGGGTCCTCCTCGGCGAGCTTCTGGATCGCCGTGGACAGCTTCTCCTGGTCGGCCTTCGTCTTCGGCTCGACGGCCACGTCGATGACCGGCTCCGGGAACGTCATCGATTCCAGGACGATCGGGTTCTGCGGGTCGGACAGGGTGTCACCGGTGGTGGTGTCCTTCAGTCCGACGACCGCGTAGATGTGACCGGCCTGGGCCTCGTCGACCGGGTTCTCCTTGTTGGAGTGCATCTGGAAGAGCTTCCCGATGCGCTCCTTGCGCTCGCGGGTCGAGTTCATGACCTGCGAACCGGAGGCGAGCTTGCCGGAGTAGACGCGGATGTACGTCAGCTTCCCGTAGAACGGGTGCACCGCGATCTTGGAGACCAGCGCGGCGAACGGCTCCTGCGTGCTGGGCTTGCGCTCGGCGGCGGTCTCGCCGTCCAGCAGCAGGCCCTGCACCGGCGGCACGTCCAGCGGCGCGGGCAGGTAGTCGACGACCGCGTCGAGCATGGGCTGCACGCCCTTGTTCTTGAACGCGGTACCGCACAGGACCGGGAACGCGGTGCGCTCGACGGTCAGCTTGCGGATGCCGGCCTTGATCTGCTCGGTGGTCAGCTCCTCGCCGCCGAAGTAGGCCTCCATGAGGGCCTCATCGGTCTCGGCGACGGCCTCGATCAGCTGCTCGCGGTAGGACGCGGCGGCCTCGGCGAGGTCGGCCGGGATCTCCTCGATCTCGTACTGCTCGCCCTTCTTCACGTCACCGCGCCAGGTCAGCGCCTTCATGCTGACCAGGTCGACGATGCCCTCGAAGTCGGACTCGCTGCCGATCGGGAGCTGGATGACCAGCGGAGTGGCGTGCAGCCGCTCGCGGATGGTCTTCACGGTGAAGTAGAAGTCCGCGCCCAGCTTGTCCATCTTGTTGACGAAGCAGATGCGGGGGACGTCGTACTTGTCCGCCTGCCGCCAGACCTGCTCGGACTGCGGCTCGACACCTTCCTTGCCGTCGAAAACCGCGACGGCGCCGTCCAGGACGCGCAGCGAGCGCTCCACCTCGACCGTGAAGTCGACGTGCCCGGGGGTGTCGATGATGTTGATCTGGTAGTCGCCCCAGAAGGTCGTGGTGGCAGCCGAGGTGATCGTGATACCCCGCTTCTGCTCCTCTTCCATCCAGTCCATCGTCGAGGCGCCGTCGTGCGTCTCGCCGAGCTTGTGGTTGATCCCGGTGTAGTACAGGATCCGCTCGGTCGTGGTGGTCTTGCCCGCGTCGATGTGGGCCATGATGCCGATGTTGCGGACCTTCGTGAGGTCCGTCAGCACGTCGCGTGCCACGAGTTTCTTCCCCGTTCCTACAGCAGATGCAAGCCGTCGAATCGGTGTGCCGAGGCGGGCAGGAGCCGACCCGACGTCACCAGCGGTAGTGCGCGAAGGCCTTGTTGGACTCCGCCATCTTGTGCGTGTCTTCGCGCTTCTTGACGCTCGCGCCGAGGCCGTTGCTGGCGTCGAGCAGTTCGTTCATGAGGCGCTCGACCATGGTCTTCTCCCGGCGCTGCCGCGAGTAGGTGATCAGCCAGCGCATCGCCAGCGTGGTGGAGCGGCCGGCGCGGACCTCGATCGGCACCTGGTAGGTCGCGCCACCCACGCGGCGGCTGCGGACCTCCAGGGTCGGCTTCACGTTGTCCAGCGCACGCTTGAGCGTGACCACCGGGTCGGTGCCGTTCTTCTCCCGAGCGCCTTCGAGCGCCGCGTACACGATCTTCTCGGCCAGCGAGCGCTTGCCGTCGACGAGGACCTTGTTCACCAGCTGGGTGACCAGCGGGGACGCGTACACGGGATCGGCGTTGAGCGGCCGCTTCGGGGCCGGACCCTTGCGGGGCATCAGCTCTTCTCCTTCTTCGCGCCGTAGCGGCTGCGAGCCTGCTTGCGGTTCTTCACACCCTGCGTGTCGGCCGACCCGCGGATGATCTTGTACCGCACGCCGGGGAGGTCCTTCACACGGCCGCCGCGAACCAGCACGATCGAGTGCTCCTGGAGGTTGTGCCCCTCACCCGGGATGTAGGCCGTGACCTCGATGCCGCTGGTGAGCTTGACACGAGCGACCTTGCGCAGTGCCGAGTTGGGCTTCTTCGGGGTGGTGGTGTACACGCGGGTGCACACGCCACGCCGCTGCGGGCTCCCCTTGAGCGCCGCGGTCTTGGTCTTGGCGACCTTGTCCTGGCGGCCCTTACGGACCAGCTGCTGGATGGTGGGCATGGACCGGCTTTCTCTTGAGCGTTCGCGTCTTCGTGGTTGCTCTCGCCCGGCGGCGCTCGCACACGTCGGCGTCCGGGCACGTGCCCTGGCGCCGAGCACCTGGCAGGCACTGTTTACTTGGGACTCCCCCGCACCACGAGGTCGGGCGTGTCGCCCACTCCCCGGCCTTGCGGCGCTGGTGGTGCCCGCGGGAGCGCACCGACAGGAACGAACCCGATGGTTGTCAGGAGAGTTCCGCACGGCCCATGTCCGCGATCACGACCACCGGAGTGGTCACTGCTCACGCACGGGCATACGGACCGACCCGATAGCTTTCGGGTCCGATAAGCAAAGATACCCGCCCCGTTCTGAGGGGGTCAAAACGGGGTCCCCAAGACCTGCTCGATCTTCCCCGAAGCGCCGCGGATCGAGCTAGTGGTGTGGTGTTGCCCGCGACCTTACCGCCGCGGGCAAGAGCCGCCAGCGGGCGTGGCGCCCGTCCCACGACTCGGGCGCACCGGTGCCCGACCAGGCACGAGGCGTCGCTCACACCTCGGCCAGCCAGCCGCCCGCGACGAGCTCCCCCACCGGCTGCGGCAGCAGGTGGGCGGTGCCGCCGCCGACCTGCCCGTGGTCCGGAGCGGCCACCGCGGTGAGCACCTCGAAGCTCCGCACCACCCGGTACCGCCGGTACTCGCCCGGCTCCCGCCCCGGCGGCAGCGAGCGCTGCGGCAGCGTGGTGCCCGCGACGAAGACCGTGTTCCCGTCGGGCGTGCCGAACCGGTCCACTTCGGCCCCGTCCGGCAGCATCGCGTGCCGCCGCTCCCCGTACGCCGACAGCGGCAGGTCCGGGCCGAGCGGCACGATCCGGCACTCGTACTCGGCCAGCGGCTCGTCCGGTTCGCGCTGCATCGAGCTCCGGTTCAGCGCCACCGCGCCGATCAGGTGCGCGGCCGCGGCGTGCGCCTCCGGGAAGCGGGAGTGGTTGCGGACCTCCCCGCCGTCCACGCAGAACACCGACCACCAGCCGTCCGCCTCGCGCAGCATGCTCCAGCCGGCCTCGACCGGTTCGGCGAAGTTGTAGCGGCGGCGGCTCACGCCCAGCGCCGCGATGAAGCGGCGCGCCAAGTCGATCGCGCCCGCGGTCCGCTCCGCGTCGAACTCGTCCGCATCGGACCCCAGCACCAGCGCCTTGGCCTGCTCCACCGCGTGGTCCGCGACGAGCTCCGGCAGCCGGTGCGCCCGAGCCCGGACGTGGTCCAGGAAGTCGCGCGGCGGGGCGATGTCGTGCACGTCCAGGTAGTAGGCCATCGACAGCGGCCACACCCAGGAGCCGTCGGTGTGGAAGCGCTTCGGCACCTCCGCCGGACGGCTCGGGTCGACCTCGTCCGCCGACGTGCTGCGGGCGGCCAGCACCACCGCGCCACCCGACAGGTAGTCCACCAGCAGCCGCTTCTCCACCCACGGCAGCACCGGCCGGTACGCGAACGGGCGGCCCTCCGCGTCCGCGCCGTCGAAGAGCCGCGCCATCCGCACCGGGCCCGCCCCGCCCGCCGCGCGGTGCTGCTCGTAGTGCCGCCACGCCGGCCCCAGCAACCACTCCGGTGCCTGCGGGCGCGGGAAGTGGCGGAGCTCGTCGAACGCGTCCTGCGGAGCCACCTCCGCGGGCCGGTCGTGTCCGAACTCGACGACCGGTGCACCGCCGGGCGCCGCGGTGCAACGGGCCGTCGTCCACGCACCGGACTCCGGGCGGTACTCGACGACGCGGGCGCGGCGCAGCGCGTCCAGCACCTCCTGCGGCGGGATCCAGGCGTGCTCACCGCTATCGGTCGTGGCCGTCCCGGAGACCTCGACGCGGGTGCCGAGCGCCGTGCACTCGACGCCGACGCCCCGCGCCCCCGCTGGCACCGCAGCCCGCAGCGCCGCACCCAGCTCCGCGCGCGCGTCCGGGCGCAGCGCGGGCTCGGTCGGCGCGCCGTGCGCGGCCGGAGCCGGGAACGCCCGCCCCGGCTCGGGCGGCTCGCCCTGCACCACGACGACGGACCCGATCCGCTCCACCGGCACCGGCGCCTCGAATCCCGCCAGCACCGCGGACCCGTCCCGCGACTCCGACCACCCGTGCCACCGGCCGTCCACCAAGGCCAACGTCCCCGCCACCGGCGTCCCGACGATCACCCTGCACTCCCCCTCGTCACCGACCGGCCCCGATCATTCCGCCCCGCACCGACCCAGCCCTCACCAACCCGGGTAGCGCTGGAACCAGGTGGGGTCGGTGGGGGGTTCGTCGAACTCGGTCACCGCGTCGTGGGCGAGGGTGGTGATGGTGTCCTTCAGCTCGAGGCGCTCGTGCGGCCAGTACGGGAGCTGGTGGTCCCCGTAGGCGGCTCCGGTGAGCGCGCCGACCACGAACCCGCTGCCTGCGGAATCGCCGGACTGGTTCACCGCGAACAAGATCCCCTCGCGCGTGTAGTCGCTCAGCGCGGCCGCCCACAGCCCGTACCCCAGGACCTCGGCCCCGCTGCGGCCCGGACCGAACCACTCCTCGGCGCGCGCGGGCGGGACTTCGCCCTCCTCGCTCGGCGCGGTGCGGACGACGTCGAGCACCCGCTTCGTCTCCTCGTGGCCGCCCCACTGGACCAGGTACTCGTATGCCGCCTCGACGCTCTCCGCGAACGGCACCTCGTAGTAGAGGGAGTTCAGCACCGACGCGAACACGCCCGCGGGCAGGCAATCATCGGACGAGGAATGGGTCAGCATCGCCACCCGCACCGCCTCGTCGAACACCCGTTGCGGATCGTGCGGGGCCAGCGCCACCGCCGAGGCCCCGGCGAGTGCGTGCGGACCCCGTGCCGTGCGTACCGGGTTGTCCAGCGCGCCGCGAACACCGCTGCTCGCGAACTGCAGCGCGGAATCCACGACCACCCCGGAATCGCCGCGCCGGGAGAACAACCGCCCCTCCCGCACCAGCCACCCGTCCGGCTCCGCGAACCGCCCGTACGGTCCGGCCGCCTGCTGCCACGGGACACCTTGGGTGCAAGCCCACCGCTGCGCACCGTGCTGCGCCGCCGACAGCACGTCCGCGACACCCGTCCCGTTCAGGCGCGCACCCACCCGCGCCCGGATCGACGATTCCCAGGCGAACAGGGCGAGCTGCGTGTGCTCTGTGAAGGCGAACTCCGGTTCCGCCATGAACCCGAGTTCGAAGACCAGGTTCTTCCCGAACCGCTGCCGGATCGCATCGATCTCATCGGCGCGGACCCTCGCGCCCAGGGCATCGCCGATGGCGCCGCCGAGAAGGCTGCCTGCCACTCGCGCCCCGAAAACCGGGAAGAGGTTCGGCCGCACCTTGCCGAGCGGGTGCTGCTGCATCGCCTCGTGACAGACCATCTCGTATTCCAGCCCGCCCTTGCTGGCGGGTTCCACGTCGACGTAGTGCAGGTTGTAATCGGAGTCTTCGGGGCGCGTCTCCGGGCGGAACGGCGTCGACGACTTGCGACGCTGCACCCACTGGTAGTGCAACTCGCCGATCTTGTTCATTCGCCGGTTACCCTGCCTAGCAGGCCATCCTTTGATCGGACGCGGTTCACTCACAGCACCTTGACCGCTTTCCATAAGATTCCCTTCTCCCCCATCAGGATCCACTTGCCCATGAACATCTGGTCCTTGGTGGATCCGTCTTCCGCGCCGGTGGGCCGCCCCAGCTCGCTGATCTCCTTCGGCTTGGGGTAACCGGTCGAACCGATCTCGAACTGCTGCATGTCATCGAGAATGCTCTCAGCCTGCCTGATCAACATGCGGTGGTCCCCCATCCGCTTGGACAGCGCGTATTCGTCCAGCGAAGAGGAACCGCTGCTCAACTCCTCCATGCGACGCCGCTCCATCGCGATCGCCTGGTGGATCCGCGGAACGATCTGCTCCCGCACGTTCTGCTCATTGCGGAACTCGTAACCGTGCCTCGCCCACGCGTAGCTGCCCACGTCGATGTTCGCGTCGAGCTCGACCCGGTGCACTTTGGATTCCTTGTACCAGTCTTCCATTGACTTGTTGAAGGCCTCCGCGAAACCCTGCCCCTGAACGCGCGAATCGAGCACGAGACGTTCGTGGTGCACCCACAACTCACCGGTTCGGCCGTCCGAGTGGAACACCCGGGAGAACTCGCCGATCTGGACGCCGTCCGCACCCGAGATCCCGCCCCGGACTACGACGTAGTTCTGATTCACGGACACATCCGACACCGAGGTGTCGAAATCTCCGTAATTGCCCTCGACCGCGTGCGTGAACTCCTGGCGAATGCGCGCTTTCTCCGCATCCCCGATGAACTCCTCCGTCGGGATCAAGTCGCGCAGCGAAGTACGATCCCGTTCCTCGTATTCGGTGTTGCGCTCGGGTCGTTCGGCGGCGTTCTCCCCAGTACCGGCGTCGTCGGAATGCGCGGTGTCCGGTTCGGGAGCACCGTCGCCCCGGTCCGGCCCGGACGAATCCGCGGCTCGCGCGTCATCGGCCGCATCCGGCAGGTCGCGATCCGCAGCACGCGGCGCGTCGGCGTCGTGCGGTGCCACGTCGAGCGGCTTCGCATCCGGGCGTGCACGGTCCGGCGCCCAGCGCGGGTCGGACGGCTGCTCAGCTGCCGCACGTCGTGCCGCTCCGTCCCGTTCACCGGGGCCGCGCTGCGGCTCCCCGGATGCGCGGTTCGGCGCAGCGGGGTCCTGCGGAGACCGCCCGCTCGGATCGGGCCGGACGGGCGAGCTCTGCTGCCCGTGCTGTGCCGGCTGCGGACGCTGAGCGCCCTCGTGCGGCGCTTCCTGCCGCTGCGCGCGCATGTCCCGGCCCTGCTGGTACTGGCGACCCGGCGGTCCTTGGTGCTGCGCCGAACCCGGGGCTTCCTGCGGGGACTGCTGGCGCGGCGCGCCCGCGTGCTGCGGGGGGCGCGGCGCTGCGGGCGGAGGTTGCTGCACGCCGCTGTCCACGTGCCGCCGGCGGGCCGGCGGAGCGGCCTGCTGCCCGGGAGGGTTCCCGCGCTGCGCTTCGGGGCCCGGGCGCCGCTCGGGCTGCGAGGCCTGGCCGTGGCGCGGCGGTTGCCCGCCGTCCTGCCGACGCGGGCCAGCCGGAGCCTGCTGCTCGGGGCTCCGGTGTCCCGCAGCGCGATCCGGCGCCTCGGGCTGGATCCGGCCGCCTCGGAGCGGATGCCCGCCCTGCGGCGGGGGTCCGCCTTGGACGGGCTGACCGCTGCGAGCCGGGGCTCCACCACCCTGCGAGTGGGGTGGCGGAGTGGGCCGGGCCGGGGGCGGTGGGGGCTGTTGGCCGCGGGCCTGGCCGCCGGGCTGCTGTTCGATCGGGCCCTGCTGCACGCGTCCCTGCGCCGGGCCCGGTGCCGGCGGATTTCCCTGCTGCTGCGGGAATCCGGGCTGCTGCGGGTTGCCGGACTGCTGGGGGTTGCCGGGCTGTTGCGGGTTGCCGGGCTGCTGGACCGGGTCCTGCTGCACGGGCCGCTGCGGCTGCGCCGGACCCGGTGCGTGTGCGTTCCCCTGCTGCTGGGGTCCCGGTTGCTGGGGCCCAGGCTGCTGGGGTCCCGGTTGCTGGGGTCCCGGTTGCTGGGGGTTATGGGGCTGCTGCGGGAACGCCTGCTGCACGCGTCCTGGCGGCTGTGCCGGTCCTGGTGCTTGCGGATTCCCGGGCTGCTGCGCGTCTCCGGTCGACTGCGGGCGACCGGGCTGCTGCGGATATCCGGGCTGCTGCGGGTGTCCCTGGGCTGGCGGGTAGCCCTGCGGGTATTCCTGTGGCAGCAGGTGCCCCTGGTGCTGCCACGGCGTCCTGGAGTCCGGCCACATCTGCTGATGCCCGGGTGGCGGGCTCGGATCTCGGGGCCGGAAGCCGAAGAACTCGGCCAGCTTGCGCAGCAGGCCCCGCTGCTCGGCGTCGTCGGCGAGTCTGCCGTTGCGGACCCACTCCGGTTCGTGGCCGGGCGGGTAGGGGCTGTCGTGGACGGCGGTGGTGCCGTCGGGGCGGAACGCGGTCCACCGGCCGGGCTCGTCGAAGCGGGGCTGCGGGGCTCCGGAGGCGTCGGGTTCGAAGGAGGCGCGGTCCCTGCTGGCGTAGACGTTGCCGTAGTTGTCGACCCAGGCGTCCGTGGACGGCGCCACGACCTCGGCGTCCAGTTCCTTCGCCAGCTGCTGCGCGAAGTTCGGGGTGCCGTCGCCGGTGTCGGCGCCGGTGCGGCAGGAGATCAGGCGGACCGGTTCGCCGGGGCGGTAGCCGGGCGCGGCCTTGATGACCTCGGCGAGCTCCTTCGCGTCGAGGTCGCGGTCGCCGAGCCGAACCCGGTCCGGTCCACCGTGGATTTCGACGGTGAAGCGCTTCGGGTCGACGGCCGCGCCGGGTGGCGGTTCGACGCCGGAACCGCTGCGCACCATCGAGATGCCGGAGTCCGTCGGCCTGATGTCGTGGGCGTCGTCGCCGAGCTTCGCGCGCAGCTCCGGGGACAGGTCGAGCTCGGCAGGCCCGTCACCGGGGCGGTTCCAGGCGTGCTGGACCTGCTCGTGCCGCGGCACCGGACGTTCGGCGGCCATCGATTCGGCGGTCGACCGCTCCGGGGCGCGCTGCGGCTGCGCGTCGGGGTGGCTCCGGTGGCCCGTGCCCCACTGCGCGGCCGAGTTCGGGGCGAGGTGGGCGAAGTCCGACCCGTCGAGCCGCGACCACGGGCGCTCGTCCGGGAACCTCGGCTGCGGCGCGGCGGGGCGCGGCGCGGACGCGTGGTGCCGCGCTCCGGGCGACTCCGGGCCGGGGGCGTGCGGCGTGCCGGGGCCGTTCGGTCGGGGCGAGGGTGCTGCGGGCGCGTCTCCTCGCGGCGGTACCGGCGGATCCGTCCGAGGCGGTACCGGCGCGTCGGGTCGAGGCGGCACCGGGGCGTCTACACGAGGCGGAGTCGGCGCATCCGCCCGCGAAGGGATGGGCCCATCCGCCCGCGGCGACACCGGCGCGTCGGCCCGAGGCGGCACCAGGGCGTCCGCGCGAGGCGGAATCGACCCATCCGCTCGGGGCGGCTCCGGCCCATCCGCCCGAGGCGGAGTCGACACATCCGCCCGAGGCGGCACCGGCCCATCCGCCCGAGGCGGAGTCGACACATCCGCTCGGGGCGGCACCGGCCCATCCGTCCGAGGCGGAGTCGGCGCATCCGCCCGCGACCGCACCGGGGCATCCGCCCGCGAAGGCATCGGCGCATCCGTCCGAGGGAACACCGGCCCGTCCGACCGCGGCGGAGTCGGCGCATCGCCCCTCGGCGGAGCGCTCGGTGCTTGCGGCGCATCCGCTCGCGGTGCCGCGACGCGCGGATTCCCGGGCTGCTGCGGCGAATTCCCCTGGCCGGGCGCATCCCGGTGCGCGTGCGCCGCTCGTTCCGGCGCCGTGCGGGGGCCGTCCGGCGCATGCGGTGCGCGAGGCCCGCTCGGCAGGTGGGCGGCACCGGGGCTCCCCGGGGTACCGGTCCAGCCGGCCGGCCGGGCGCCGCGAGGACCGGGCGCGCCCGGCGCACCCGCCTGCGGAGCTCCTCCGGCGGGGCCACCGCCTGCGGACGACCCGCTGGAGGGAGCGGCACCCGGCTGGTCCGGCTGGCGCGGTGGTGTCGGCGCGGCGGCGGGCGCGTCCGCGTTCGGCGGGCGCACCGGGGCGTCGACCGCGGCGGACATCGTCGCCGCGGGCCTGCTCGGCACGTCGGCGTGCCCGGCGGACGAGCCCGGCAGGTGCCCACCGGCACCACCACCGTCCGATGTGGACGGCACGGGTCCGCCGGTGGGCGCCTCGCCGCTCTGCGCGGCGAACCGGCCCTCAGCCGAACCGGCCCGCTCGCCCGGCGCGGCGCCGACCGAGCTCCCGGCGTCCGAGCCGCCACCTGCGCGCCCGCTCGCGTCGGCCGGGGCGCCGCGCACCTCGGATGGAGTGCTCTCCGGCGCGTGCCCGGCCGAGCCGCCGCCCGCGTCCGAGCGGAACGAGGGACCACCGGACGAGTGCCCGCCGGACGTGGAACCTCCGTCGGCCGAACCACCCGCGTCCGCGCGCCCGGGAGCCGCTTCCCCCGCGGACCGGGTCGAAGTGCCCGCGTCCGCCCGCCCCTCGGGCCCGTCCGCAGTCGACCTGCTCGCGGCCAACTCCGCCTCGGGCCCGTCCGCGCTCGACCTGCTCGCGGCCGCCCGCACCTCCGGCCCGTCCGCGCTCGACGTGCGCGCGTCCGCGGCGGGTTCGGTCCCACCGCCACCGTCGGTGCCCGAACCCCCGGCCTCGACGTCACCGAACTTGGCGTGGTGCCTGCCCGCCACGTCGGTGCCGAAGACGTCGTCGAGCTTGCTCCAGGCCTTGTCCGCGGCCTTGTCCGCGATCTTCCCGGAGACGTCGAGCTTGTCGGCGACCTTCGAGGCGAACTTCCCGGTCTCAGCGACCTTCTCCGCGGAGAACTTCGCGCCCTTGCCGAGCATCTTCATCAGGTCGCCGAAGACCTCGACCATCCGCGCCATCTTCGGCCCGACGTTGCCGATGGTCTTGAGCAGCTTCCCGACGATGTCGGCGATCCTGGTGACGGTCCGGGCGATGAACGCCACCGCCTGCGGCACGACCCAGGCGAGGGAGACAACGGGCGGTGCGAGCGCTTCCAGCGCGTAGGTGATGAGCCGGGAGATGCAGTCGGCGACGATGTCCCGGACGGTGTCGCGGACGAAGGACACGACCATGCCCATCGTGCCCACGACCGTGGCGAGGGTGCCCGCCAGCTCACCGGCCCCGGTCAGCGCCGTCGCCCGCGCGGCGGCGTGCCGCCGGTAGGCGTCGCCCGCCGCACCCGTCCAGTACGCGGTGTCGGCCTGCACGGAGTCGCGGTACTGCGTCGCGGCCGCACCGACCGAGGTCGCGACCTGCTGCCACTGCTCGGAGTAGGCCTGCACCCCGTCGGGGTCACCGGCGAACCAGTCGAGGGCTTCCTGCAGCGGCTGGATGTGCTCGATCAGCCACGCCACTCCGTAGGACAGCAGGGTGCCGACCGGGTCGACGGCCATGCTGACCGCTTCCATCGCGAGCCCGCCGTAGGCGAACCCGCTCTCCAGCCAGGTCGACTCGTCGTTGAGGCTGGTGACGTCGTGCCAGGACTCGGCGATGCCGATGCCCGTGATGCCGTCCGGCGGTTCCGAGGGGTCGGCGGCGTTCTGCGCGTTGACGAGCGGGTTGCTCACGCCTGCAACCCGTCGAAGTTCCGGCTGTTCCCGTCGTCGGCGGCCTGGTACTCCTCAGCGGCGGCGCGCACGTCGGCGGCGGTCCCCCGGACGGCCTCGGCCGCGTGCTGGAGGGTGTCGATGCCGTGCTGCTCGGCCTGGTCGACCATCCACGCGAAGGGGCGGCACAGGATCCCGTAGGCGTCGTTGTCCATCGCCACGGCCCGCGAGGCGCCGACGGCGGCGTCCAGCGCCTCCGCCACTCCGTCCACTTTGGACGCATGGGCGCGGAGGTCCTCGATGACGACGTTCATGTCTTCGGACATCGGTTCTCCCCGTCGTCAGCGCAGGAACGAGCCGCGGCTGAAGTCCTCGTCGTCGAAGTCGTCCGGGCCGGATCGGTGCGGCGGCCGGGCCGGGCGGCTCGGCTCCCGCTGCTGCGCACCGGCGTCCTCGGGTCCGGAACGGCGCTCCTGCGCGCCGGGGTGCCGCGACGGCTCCTCGGCCTCCTCCGGCGGTTCGGGGAAGAAGCGCTTGGCCTGCCCCAGCATGTGGCGCACGGCTTCGTCGCCCTCGCCGACGGTGCTCGCCGCGGCCTCCTGCATGCGCTCCGGCAGCTTCGACTGGGCCAGCTGCACCGTGCGCATGATCTCGCCCGCGAGCTTCGCCATCGGGCGGTTCCCGGCGCTCTCCGCGAGCATCAGGTCCTCGATCATGCCGCTGGAGCCGACCGTCACCCGCACCGCGCCGTCGCGGGAGGATTCGGTGACCGAGATCTGCTCGATCTGAGCCTGCATGCGGCCGAACTTCTCGGCCTTCTCGGTCGCGCGTTCCTGCCACTCGCGGACCATCCGCTCAGTCGCGCTGATGTCGTCAGGCACTCCGCCCCCGAACGTGTGCGGCGGTCGTGTCCGCGCAGCGGCGCGGCGGACCGATCCGGTCTTCTCGTGCGGCGGGAACGCTACCAACACGCCTCGACGCCCCGGGGCGGATCACACCGCCTGCGATGTATCCCTGATCACTCAGCCTTCGCCGTCGTAGGCGGGCTGCGGACCTTGGATGCGGCGCGGCGACGGCTTCGGCGCCGGGAACGCCGCCAGCGGCTCCGGTTCCGGCTGGGCGGGCGGTTCCGGGGCCTGCTCCGGCGGGGCTGCCCCGACGGCGGGCAGCAACGCGGTGGGCGGGTCCCCGGGATCGTCCGCGCGTGCCTCGGGCGAGTCCGGGTACGTCGAACGGTCCGGCTGCGCGGGCGGCTCCGGGTGCGCCGCCGAATCCGAGTGCGCCGCCGAGTTCGAGTGCGCTGCCGAGTTCGGATGCGCTGCCGAGTTCGGATGCGGCGCCGAGTCGGAGTGCGCCGGATCCGGGTACGCCGAATCCGGGTGCACGGGCGGCTGCGGCTGCGCCGGTGCATCCGGGTGCACCGCCGAATCCGGCTGCGCGAGCGGAGCCGCATCGGTGGTGACCGGCAGCCTGCGCACCGGGTAGCGCTCGTCCCACTCCTCGTCGGCGGGACGCTCGCTCGCGAGCGGCTCGGGCGCATCCGGGTCGCGGGACAGCGAGTCGCCGAACTCGGCCACGCAGTCCAGCGCGATCTGCTCCACGACGTCGCGCAGCTCCAGGTCCGCCAGCCAGCTCACCGGCAACCCGCTCAGCCCGATCAGCGCGCCCACGATGTTGCCGCAGATCGCCCCGGTCGAGTCGCTGTCGCCGTCGTGGTGCACCGCGATGCGCAGCGCCTTCGCCACGTCGTCGCCACCGGCCAGCGCACCGCACACCGCGATCGCCAGCGCCTGCTCGCCGACCCAGCCGCCGCCGAGCGTCCCGGCGATGTCCTCCGGCGTCGGATCGCCGCGCTCCGCCAGCTCCACGGCCTGCTTGAGCAGCGCGCTCGTCTCCTCGTGGCCCTCCCAGGTCTCCAGCACCTGCAGCGCCAGCCACACCCCGTCGTCGAGGGTCTGGCCGAGCAGCGCCTGCTGCACGATCACCGCCAGCGCACCCGCCGACAGGTAACCGGACGGGTGGCTGTGGGTCAGCGCGGCGGCCCGCGCGGCCAGCTCGAACGCCACCGGCGGGTCCGGCGAGTACAGCGCCATCGGCGCCGACCGCATCACCCCGCCGCAGCCCTTCGAGTCGTTGATCGGCTCGGTGATCGACCCGGCCGCGTAGCCGTCGCCGAACCGGGCCAGCGCGCGGAAGATCGTCTTGCCGGGAGAGCGGGTGGAGAACAGCCCCGGTACCTCCACCAGCCAGCCGTCCGGCTCCGGGTACACGGCGCGGAACGCACCGGCCGCGAACTCCCACTCGACGCCCTGCGTGTGCAGCCAGCGCTGGTAGGCCAGCTGGATCTCCGGCAGCGGGTCGGTGCTGCCGAGGGTGCGGCGCGCGATGCCGCCGCGGATCAGGCCTTCCGCGCTGAACAAGGTCATCTGGGTGTCGTCGGTGATCGCGCCCTGCACGCCGTAGGCCTCCCGGAGGCCCTGCGGACCGCCCCGGCCGAACCGCTCGGTGATCTGCTCGGCGGTGATGAACTCCAGGTCGGAGCCCAGCGCGTCCCCGAGCGCGCCGCCGAGGAAGCAGCCCAGCACCCGCTCGGTCAGCGCGGGCGCCACCTCGTCGGTGGTCTCCGACTTGGCGTGCCCGCCCGAGCCGGGGGACTTGGCCGGCCTGGTGTCGGCGGGCGAGTCCGCCTCCGCGGCGTGGTGCGCGGGTTCCTCGCGGTCGGCGGTGAAGCCCCGGTCCACCGGCTCGGCCTGCTCCTGGTGCGGTTCGGCGTCGTCGGGATCGGCCCACTGGTCGGGGGCCGCCTCGGCGGCGGCGAACTCCGCCGTCTCGGGCTCGGCCTGCGCGTACCGGTCGTCCTGCTCCGGGGCGGGGAGCGGTTCCTCGTGCGGCGCCTCGGCGTGGTGCGCGGGTTCGGCGTGCTCGTGGTCGTGCGGTTCGTCGTGGCGGGAGGCGTCGTCGGAGCCGTCGTAGGACGAGGAGGCCTCGGCGTGGTGCGCGGACTCCGGCCGGCTCGGGGACTGGTGCCGGTCCGCAGTCTCGGCGTAGCGCGCGGACTCGGCGTGGTGCGGTTCGGGTTCCGCGGCGGGGTCCGGGTGCTGAGGCGGTTCCGGGCGCGGGGCCGGTTCTTGACGCGGGGCCGGTTCCTCGCGCGGGATCCGGCCGGCCTCCTCCGGCCGGATCGACACCAGCTTCGCCAGCCGGGCCAGCTCTTCGCGATCGGTGCGATCCGTGGACAGCTGGAAGCCGCCCGCTCCGAAGTCCGGCATCGGCCGCGCCTCGTCGGCGTCCTCGGTCTGCGGCCGGCGCCCGGTGAGCATCGACAGGTCGGTGCGGTCGGTGGTCTGGGTGAACGCGTTGACCGGCTCGTGTTCCGGCTCGGACCTCGGCTGCTCGAACGGGGACTGGGGTTCGGCCCAGGACTGCGACTCGGGACGGGACTGCGACTCGGGGCGGGCCGGTGCCTCGGACCGGGACGCGGCCTCGGACCGCCGGATCTCCTCCCGCGGCTGGGATTCCGGCCGGGAGCGCGGCTCGAGCTCCGGCGCGGCCTCCGCGGCCGGATCGCCGAACTCGGGTGCGTCCGGGTGGGAGTTCAACCGGCCCAAGTCGATGATCATCGTCTCTTCGTTGCTGCCGTCCACCGGCCGCACCGGCTCCGGGCCCCGGCCGCTGTCGACCGTGGTCGTCAGCGGCGCGCTCAGCTCCCGCGGGCCGGACGAACCGCGCGGGTCGCCCACGTAGCGCTGCGCCCACTTCGGCAGCGGCGGCGGAGGCGGCGGCGGGGCGAACGCCTCGGCGGCGTCGGCGCACAACGTCTCGATGATGTCGCCGAGCTCCAGCTCATCGCGCCACCGCGGCGGAATCGCGTCCGGCCCGTGCAGGGCTCCGGCGAGCTGCCCGGCCATCGCGCCGGTGACGCTGCTGTCCGCCGACACGTTCACCGCCATCAGCACGGCCTCGGCGAAGCTCCCGGTGGCCGCGACCGCGGCCAGCGCGGTCCCCAGCTCCCCCGGCTTGTGCTCGGTGTCGAACTCGGCATCCAGCTCGGCGGGCCGCGGGCGGCGGCCGTCGCGGGTCGCGAACATCGCCGCGTGCACCGCCCTGCGCACCGCGGCCGGTCCGTCCGCCCCGCTGTGCAGCGAGCTCAACCGGGCATCGGTGAGCCCCACGGCCTCCCACAGCCCGATGTCGCCCTGGATCAGCTGGGTCAGCACGTCCGCGTGGAACCCGGCAGCGCCCTGCACGTTCACGTCGTCGGTGAGCAGCCGGGCCACGTCGGCTCCCGCCGCGAACACCCGCTCCTCCGAGGTGCTCCACACCATCGTCGGCGCCGCCCACACCGCGCAGTCGGCGAAACCGGGGCGCACGACCGGGCCGGACCGCGGGTCCGGGGTCTGCTGCGCCGGCGGCTGCGCGGCGAGCCTGCCCAGCCCGGACAGCGCCCCGCCCGCCGGATTGCGGGTGGAGAACAGCTGCGGCGTCTCCAGCAGCCAGCCGCTCGGCTCCGGGTGGGTCTGCAGGTAGCCGGACATCGCGAACTCCCACGGCACCCCCTGCGTGTACAGCCAGCGCAGGTGGTTCGTGCGGATCACCGGAGTCGGCAGCCAGTCCACCGACTCGCCGTTCACCGCTCGCGCCCGCAGCAGCGCCTCCAGGGTGAACACGGCCAGCTGCGTCAGCTCCGTGACGCCACCGCGCCGCCCGAACACCGGTAGGTAGTCGGTCACGCCCTGCGCGCCGAACCAGTGCTGGATGTCCCACGCCGATCTGGTGCGCACCCCCGCGCCCAGCGCGTCGCCCACGGCGCCGCCGAGCAGCGCGCCGCGGAATCGGTCCGACCAGCTCAGCACGCGCGGCTCTCGCCGCGACACGGCCGAACCGTGCGTGTTCGCGAACCACGAGGTGTCACCGGTCATCCCCAGTCTCCTGTCGGGTCACCGTGCGGGGCACCGCCCACGACCACCGGTCGCGGACGTCGGTCGCAGGGCCGCCGCTTCGCCGCGGCGGACGTCCGGGAGCTATCCCGGCTCCGGCGGAGCACCGCCGATCCCTTGGACCGCACCCCGTCAATGTTGCCCCACTTGGCCGACGCCACGGCCGACTCCCCCGGGTGATCCAACGACCGGGTGGCGTGCTGCGGGTCGATCAGCGGTGGCCACGGCGGGTGCCGCGGTGATCGAGAGAATGCTCACCACGCGGGATAGCGCCTGCTCCACGCGGCGTCCGCGGGCGGGGTCGGGCTGAACTCGGCGAGCGCGTCCCGGGACAGCTCGGTCACCACGTCGCGCAGCTCCAGCACGTCCAGCCACTCCGGTGGCAGCGCGCGGAGCCCGTGCAGCGCGCCGACGACGTTCCCGCACACCATCCCGGTCGAATCCGAATCGCCCGAGTGGTTCACCGACAGCAGCAGCGCCTGTCGCACGTCCGGCACCGCGAGCGCCGCGTACAGCCCGATGGCCAGGGCTTCCTCGCCCACCCAGCCGCCGCCGAGCCGTTCCGCGAGCTGCTCCGGCGACACCGCGTCCTGCTCCGCCAGTTCCACCGCCGCGTCCAGCAGCCGCAGCTGCTCCTCGTGGCCGCGCCACCGCAGCAGCAGGTCCCGAGCCAGCCGCACCGCCTCCGGCAGCGGCACCTCCCGGATCAGCTGGTGCACCACCACCGCCAGCACGCCCGCCGACAGGTAGCCGGACGGGTGACCGTGGGTCAGCGCCGCCGTGCCCACCGCTGCGTGGAACACCTCGGCCGGATCGTGCGACCACACCGCCACCGGCGCCGCCCGCATCACCCCGCCGCAGCCCTTCGAGTCGTTCGCCGCGTTCTCCGGGGTCGCCTGCCGGTGGGTGTGGCCGAACGCGAGCAGCGCCTGCATGCAGGTGTTGCCCGGGGCGCGGACCTCGAACAGCTCGCGCCGCGCGATCAGCCAGCCGTCCGGTTCCGCCAGGTGCACCGCGTACGGACCTGCCGCTTCCGCCCAGCTGCGGTTCTGGGTGTGCAGCCAGCGCTGGTAGGCGTGCTGGACCTCCGGGAGCGGGTCGTTGTCCACCGGCTGCATCCGGCGCGCCACGTGCGCGCGCACCAGGCCTTCCAAGGTGAACAGCATCATCTGCGTGTCGTCGGAGATCTGCGCCAGGCCGTCCGCGAGCACCGGGCCGGTCACGCCGTCCGGCCCGTACCGCTCGCGGATCTTGTCGATCTGGCGGAACTCGACGGCGAAACCCAGCGCGTCGCCCAACGCTCCGCCGAGCATGCTGCCGAGGAAACGCTCGTGGGAATCCGGCCCCTGCTGCACTCGTCCGCCCCCTCCTCGCGACCCGGCGAAGATTAGCAATGCCGCACCCCCGCCCGGGCCGGTTTCGCCCCGTTCGCCCACCCGCCGTCCTTCCTGTCAGCGGCGAAGCCGCTGAGCTAGCGACCACCTGAGCAACAGGACCACCCGCGGGTTCCCAGCGGGATGCCGGCGAGGACACCGTTTTCGCATGTGGCGGAACCGCCTGCGAAAACGATCCCGCAGTGAGAAACCCGCCGAGGTTCCGCCACCCGCCCGCTCGCGACGAGGGCCGACAGACCCGACCAGTAAGCTCGCGGCCGTGAACCGCGAACGTTCCGGTTCCCTCGAATCCGGCCTGGACCTGCACCTGGACTGGTCGGGACGACCGGACAGCAGCACCCTCGCGGAGGCGTTGCGCGCGGCGATCCGCGACGGCCGCCTCGCCGCGGGGAGCCGCGTGCCCTCCACCCGCGCCCTCGCCCACGACCTCGGCATCGCCCGCGGGACCGTGACCAGGGCTTACGCGCAGCTCGGCACCGAAGGCTTCCTGCTGTCCCGGCAAGGCGCGCCCACCACCGTCGCCGACCGGCTCCGCAGCGGCGAACGCCCCGCCTCCCCGGCGCCCCGGCCTGCGGACCGCGCGCCGCGCTGGGACTTCCGGCCGGGCAGGCCGAACCTGAGCGCCTTCCCGCGCAAGGACTGGCTGGCCGCGAGCCGCCGGGTGCTGCGCACCATGCCCGCCGACGAGCTGGACTACGGCGACCCGCAGGGGCCGCTCGCGCTGCGCGAAGCGCTCACCGACTACCTGCGGCGGGCCCGCGCCGTGCACACCACCCCTGAGCGGCTGATCATCTGCAACGGCTACAGCGAGGCGCTCTCGCTGATCAGCAGGGTCCTGCGCGCCGAGGGCGGGTCTTCGATCGACTTCGAGGACCCGTCGCTGCCGCACTTCCGGGACATCGCCGCCGACGACGGGATGACCGTGCGCGGCATCCCGGTCGACGAGGGCGGCATCGACGTGGCCGCGCTGCGCAGCCCGGCCGTCGTCGTCACGCCCGCGCACCAGTTCCCGCTCGGCGTCACCATGCGGGCGCAGCGCCGCGCCGAGCTGATCCGCAACGCGAAGGCCGACGGCAGGCTCGTCGTCGAGGACGACTACGACGGGGAGTTCCGCTTCGACCGCAACCCCGTCGGCTCGCTGCAGGGCATGGCCCCGGACGCGGTGATCTACGCGGGGACGGCGAGCAAGACGCTCGCTCCCGCGCTGCGCATCGCGTGGCTGGCGCTGCCCGCCCGGCTCGTAGAACCGGTGCGGACGATGCGCACCCACGGGCGGTTCGGGCCGGTGTTCGACCAGCTCGCGCTGGGGGAACTGCTGCGCTCCGGCGCCTACGACCAGCACGTGCGCCGATCCCGGTCGGTGTACCGGACGCGGCGGGAGCAGCTGCTGCACGGCCTGGACGGGTTGCGCGCCCGGCACCGGCGCTACCCGGCGGGCATCGCCGCCGGACTGCACCTGACGCTGCGGCTCGACCCCGACGGACCCGGCGAGCAGGAGGTCCTCGCGCGGGCGCGCGCCCGCGGCGTCGAACTCGACGTGCTCGGCCCGTGGTGGGTGCGGCCCGGCGAGCACCCCGCGGGCGTGGTGATCGGCTACGCCGCACCCGCCGAGCACGCGTTCCGCCCCGCCCTGGCGGCATTGCTCGACACGCTCGACCCATGACCGCCACCGCCGCGCGGGCTCCCGCTACAGTGCCCACGCGCGCCGGTCCCCGCCCGCCGACACGGCGCAGGGGAACTGGTGTTCTATCCTGGGTCACCGACCGGCGCACAGCAAGGAGAATCCGTGGGCGAGCAGGAAGCAGACCAGGTGACCAGCGAAGAGACCCAAGCCGAGCAGGCTTCGGCGCAGCCGGAGAACAGCACCGCCCAGGTCGAGGCGGACACCGCGCAGGCCGAGGCGACGCCCTCCGAGCCCGCCGCGGCGGACGCGCCCCCGGCCGACGCCGCTCCGGCGGACGCGACCGCGGAGCCCGCGCCGAAGAAGACCCGCGCCCGCAAGCAGAGCACCGCCAAGAAGACCCGCACCGTCGAGCTCACGCTGACCGTGACCGGCACCGCGGAAGGCGAGTGGCAGGCCGAGCTGATGCACGCCGGCAAGCGCGTCGTGCAGGGGCTGCCGGTCCCGGCGGCCGCGGTCTCCAAGGCGGCGGCGGAACTCCACCAGGACATCTCCGAAGCCATCGAAGAGGTCCTGAGCGCCGCGCGCGAGCAGCACGAGGCGAAGCTCGCCGAGCTCGAAGCCGAGGTCGAGCGGGTCCGCAAGGCCCTGCTGGAGCTCGAGGGCTGACGACCGCACCGGTCGGCCGAGCCCCCGGACGCCACCGCCCCCGAACCGGGGCGGCCGCGTCCGGGGCGCCCGGTCCGCGCGGCCGCGCCGATCAGAACTCCAGCACCAACCGGCCCCGCACGCCGCCCGCCGCCAGGGCTCGGTGCGCCTCCGCCGCTTCCGCCGCCGGGTAGGTCCGAGCCAACCGCAGGTCCAGCACCCCTTCGTCCACTTGGGACCGCAGCCGGTCCAGTTTTTCCCACTCCTGCGCGTACTCCCGCACGCTCACCGGCCGGTAGCTGATGCCGCGCTCCGCGTCGGCGGTGAAGAACCGCGTGGTCGAGATCCGCCCGCCGTCCCGCACCGCGGGCAGCAGGCGGTCGTTGAGCAGCGCCCCGTCCGCGATCGCGGGCACCCCGTCCGGTTCGACCTCGCGGATGCGCGCCGCCACGTCGTCCCCGCGCGGCACGACGACGTCTGCGCCCAGCGACCGGACGAGCTCCCGGTCCCGGTCGGCCGCGTCCGCGATGACTCGCAGCCCGTCGGCCTTCGCCAGCTGGATCGTGCAGCCGCCGAACGCTCCCGCCGCACCGGTGACCGCGATCGTCTCGCCCGGCGCGAGTTCCAGCAGGTCCAGCGCCTGGCGCGCCGTCATCGCGTTCATCGGCAACGTCGCCGCCGCCGGGTGATCCGCCCCGGCCGGGGCGCGCACCACCGAGCGGGCCGGGAGAACCAGGCTCTCCGAGTAGCCGCCGTGGGACCCGTGCGGGACGACGATCGCGACCACCCGGTCGCCGACGGCGAGACCGGTGTCGACGCCCTCGCCGACCTCGTCCAGCTCCCCCGCCACGTCCATGCCCGGGACGTACGGCGGTGGCACGTCCCGCAGCCGCTCGGCCTGCGCGCCGCTGCGCAGCAGGGTGTCGGTCGGGTTGACCGCGGCCGCGCGCACCCGCACGCGGACCTCACCCGGGCCCGCGTGCCGTGGTGGGACTTGGAATTCGCGCAGCACGTCGGGACCACCGAACTCGGAAACGCCGATCACTCGCATACCCGGTGCAACCCCGCCCCGGACGCCGGATATTCCGGTTCAGGACCACCCGCTCGTGTAGTGGCGAACGCGTGTTCGAGTCCGGATGATCGGATTCATGGACCCCAGAACCCGCACCCACCGCAGGCTGCACCTCGTGCCCGGGACGCCCGGCCGCTCCCCCGGGAACGCCGGTCGACCGCCGGGCGAGCCGGTGCCCGCCGAACCCCCGTACGCCCAGTCCCCGTACGCCCAGTCCCCGTTCGCCGAGCCCCCGTTGACCGAGTCCCCGTCGACCCAGCAGCCCCCGTCCGCCGGGACCGGGGCCGCCGATCTCCCGGCCACCGACCCCGCGGCCACCGCCTCCGCACCGAGCCGTCCCCAACCCGGATCGCCCGCCGAACCGTCCTGGTCCGCGGCCGATCCACTCACCGACCACCACGCCGCGGGGTGCACGGACGCCGGGCTGGTCGCCGAGATCCGCGCGTGCGAGGCGTCGCGGCACCGCCTGCTGCACGACCAGCTGATCCTGCTCACCGAAGCCCGCCGCCGGGGCATCCGGCTGCCCGCGGGCCCGTCCTCAGAGCTGACCGGAGGAACCCCGACATGATCGTCGAACTGCTGCGCAGCGCCGTCCGCGGCTGCGCCGCCCCGGTTCGCGCGCTCGTCCGCGGCACCGCGCCGCAGACCCCCGAACAGCGGAAGGTCCCCGCTCGAACCCGAGCGGGGACCTCCCGTGCACTGCTCCGCGACCTGCGGCCGCCTACCGGATCACCGGTAGTCGCGACCGAAGTCGTAGTCGTCCAGCGGCACCGCGGCACCGGTGCCCGCGCCGAACACGTCCGGCGTGTAGTAGCCGTCGTCGTAGGACGGGATCGCGTACGCCGCGGCCCGCGCCTCCTCGGTCGGCTGCACCTGGATGTTGCGGTAGCGGTTGATGCCGGTACCGGCCGGGATCAACTTACCGATGATCACGTTCTCCTTCAGGCCGACCAGCTTGTCACTCGCGCCCTCGATCGCGGCGTTCGTGAGGATGCGGGTCGTCTCCTGGAAGGAGGCCGCCGACAGCCAGGACTCCGTGGCCAGCGAGGCCTTGGTGATGCCCATCAGCACCGGGCGGCCCGAAGCCGGGTCCCCGCCCTCGGCCACCACGCGGCGGTTCTCGCCCTCGAACTGCGAGCGCTCCACCGGCGAACCGGGCAGGAACTCGGTCGCACCCGAGTCGATGATGATGACGCGCCGCAGCATCTGCCGGACGATGACTTCCACGTGCTTGTCGTGGATGCCCACGCCCTGGGAACGGTAGACCTCCTGGACCTCGCGGACCAGGTGCAGCTGGGCCTCGCGGGGCCCCATCACGCGCAGGACCTCGTGCGGGTCGACGGCGCCTTCCAGCAGCTGCTGGCCGACGTCGACGTGGTCGCCGTCCGCGATCTGCCGCTCGCTGCCGTCCACCGAGATCGTCGCGAGCCGCTGCCGCTTGGACAGCTTGTCGTAGACGATCTCCTCGCTGCCGTCGTCCGGGATGACCGTGATCTTCCAGTACCGGTCGTTGTCCTCCATCCGGATCCGCCCGGGGGCGTCGGCGATCGGCGCCTTGCCCTTCGGGACCCGGGCTTCGAACAGCTCCGTGACACGCGGCAGACCGGTGGTGATGTCGTCACCGGCGACACCGCCCTGGTGGAAGGTACGCATCGTCAGCTGCGTGCCGGGCTCACCGATGGACTGGGCGGCGACGATGCCGACGGCCTCGCCGACGTCCACCAGCTTGCCGGTGGCCATCGAGCGGCCGTAGCAGACCGCGCAGACGCCGACGCCGGACTCGCAGGTCAGCACGCTGCGGACCTTGACCTTGGAGATCTTGGCCGCGAGCAGCTTCTCGATCGCCGGGTCACCCAGGTCGGAACCGCGGGTGAGCACGATGTTGCCGTCCGAGTCCGTGACGTCCTCGGCGGTCGTGCGGGCGTAGATGCTGGTCTCGACGTGCGCGTCGCGCAGCACCGTGCCGTCCGGCAGCACCTCGGCGATCGGCATCTTGATGCCGCGCTCGGTACCGCAGTCGGTCTCCCGCACGATGACGTCCTGCGAGACGTCCACCAGACGACGGGTCAGGTAACCCGAGTCGGCGGTACGCAGCGCCGTGTCGGCCAGACCCTTGCGGGCACCGTGGTTGGAGATGAAGTACTCCAGCACGGACAGGCCTTCGCGGTAGTTCGCCTTGATCGGGCGCGGGATGTACTCGCCCTTCGGGTTCGACACCAGACCACGCATGCCGGCCAGCTGCACGACCTGGGTCATGTTGCCCGCCGCCCCGGACTTCACGATCATGCTGATCGAGTTGTCCTCGGGGAAGTTCTTCTCCATGGCCTCGGCGACCTCGTCCTTGGCCGCCGTCCAGACCTTGACGAGCTCCGCGTTCCGCTCCTGGTAGGAGAGCGCACCGCGGCGGTAGCGCTTCTCCACCTGCTCGGCGCGCTGCTCGTAGGAGTCGAGGATCTCGCTCTTCTGCGGCGGGACGACCACGTCGGAGATCGACACGGTCACACCGGAGCGGGTGGCCCAGTGGAAGCCCGCGTCCTTCAGCTTGTCCAGCGTCTGGGCGACGGTGACCATCGGGTACCGCTCGGCGAGGTCGTTGACGATCGCCGCCTGCCGCTTCTTCGGCAGCAGGTCGTTGACGAACGGGTAGTCCTCGGGCAGCAGCTCGTTGAAGAACACCCGGCCCAGCGTGGTGTCGGCGAGCCACGGCTTGCCCGGCTCCCAGTCCTCCGGAGTGGCGTCCTTGGCGGGCACCACGTCGCGGAGCCGGATCCGGATCTTCGCCTGCAGCGAGAGCCCGCCGCGGTCGAAGGCCATGATGGCCTCGCCCACGGAGGAGTACGCCTGGCCCTCGCCCGGCGCGCCCTCGACCAGCCTGGTCAGGTGGTACAGGCCGGTGACCATGTCCAGACGCGGCATCGCCAGCGGGCGACCCGACGCGGGCGAGAGGATGTTGTTGCTGGACAGCATCAAGATCCGGGCCTCGGCCTGCGCCTCGGCCGACAGCGGCAGGTGCACCGCCATCTGGTCGCCGTCGAAGTCGGCGTTGAACGCCTCGCACACCAGCGGGTGCAGCTGGATGGCCTTGCCCTCGACCAGCTGCGGCTCGAAGGCCTGGATGCCCAGGCGGTGCAGCGTGGGAGCACGGTTCAGCAGCACCGGGTGCTCGGCGATGACCTCTTCCAGCACGTCCCACACCTGCGGGCGCTGGCGCTCCACCATCCGCTTCGCGGACTTGATGTTCTGCGCGTGGTTGAGGTCGACCAGCCGCTTCATGACGAACGGCTTGAACAGCTCGACCGCCATCTCCTTCGGCAGGCCGCACTGGTGCAGCTTCAGCTGCGGGCCGACGACGATGACCGAACGGCCGGAGTAGTCGACGCGCTTGCCGAGCAGGTTCTGGCGGAACCGGCCCTGCTTGCCCTTGAGCAGGTCGGACAGCGACTTCAGCGGCCGGTTGCCGGGGCCGGTGACCGGGCGCCCGCGACGGCCGTTGTCGAACAGCGCGTCCACGGACTCCTGCAGCATCCGCTTCTCGTTGTTGACGATGATCTCGGGCGCGCCGAGGTCGATCAGTCGCTTGAGGCGGTTGTTGCGGTTGATGACCCGGCGGTACAGGTCGTTCAGGTCCGAGGTGGCGAAGCGGCCACCGTCGAGCTGGACCATCGGACGCAGGTCCGGCGGGATCACCGGCACGCAGTTGAGCACCATGCCGCCGGGGTTGTTCCCGGTGGCCTGGAACGCGGCGACGACCTTGAGCCGCTTGAGCGCGCGCAGCTTCTTCTGCCCCTTGCCGGAGCGGATCGTCTCGCGCAGCAGCTCGGCCTCGGCACCGATGTCGAAGTCCTGCAGCAGCGCCTGGATGGACTCGGCGCCCATGCCGCCGGTGAAGTACTCGCCGTACCGGTCGTAGAGCTCGCGGTAGAGCATCTCGTCCGAGATCAGCTGGCGGGTGTCCAGCTTGGTGAAGGTCTCCCAGATCTCGTCGAGCCTGTCGATGTCGCGCTGCGTGCGGTCGCGCAGCTGCCGCATCTCGCGCTCGCCGCCCTCCTTGACCTTGCGGCGCACATCGCTCTTCGCACCCTCGGCCTCGAGCTCGGCCAGGTCGGCCTCGAGCTTCTGGGCACGGGCTTCGAGGTCCGCGTCGCGCTGGTCGGAGACCCGCTTGCGCTCGACCGCCATCTCGTTCTCGAGCGTGGACAGGTCGTTGTGCCGCATCTCGGTGTTCACCGAGGTGATCACGTAGGCGGCGAAGTAGATGATCTTCTCGAGGTCCTTGGGAGCCAGGTCGAGCAGGTAGCCCAGCCGGCTCGGAACGCCCTTGAAGTACCAGATGTGCGTCACCGAAGCGGCGAGCTCGATGTGCCCCATCCGCTCGCGGCGCACCTTGGCCCGGGTCACCTCGACGCCGCAGCGCTCACAGATGATGCCCTTGAAGCGGACCCGCTTGTACTTGCCGCAGTAGCATTCCCAGTCGCGGGTCGGACCGAAGATCTTCTCGCAGAAGAGCCCGTCCTTCTCCGGCTTCAGGGTTCGGTAGTTGATCGTCTCGGGCTTCTTGACCTCGCCGAACGACCACTGGCGGATGTCGTCGGCCGTGGCGAGGCCGATGCGGAGTTCATCGAAGAAGTTGACGTCCAGCACGTCGGGTCTTCTCCCTTAGTCGAAAGGTCCGGCCGGCTACCGGCCGGGAATGCCAGGTTGGGTCGAAGGCCGGTCCGCGGGCAGGCACATGCCCGCGGACCGGCGGCGAGGTCACTGAACGACGTCGTCCACCGAGGGGGACTCGTTCCGGGACAGGTTGATGCCGAGGTTCGCCGCGGCACGCTCCAGGTCCTCGTCGTCTCCGTCGCGCATCTCGATGGCAGCACCGTCCGTGGAGAGCACCTCCACGTTCAAGCACAGCGACTGCAGCTCCTTGAGGAGCACCTTGAACGACTCCGGGATACCCGGGTCAGGGATGTTCTCGCCCTTGACGATGGCCTCGTAGACCTTCACGCGGCCGATGACGTCGTCGGACTTGATCGTCAGCAGTTCCTGCAGGGTGTACGCGGCGCCGTAGGCCTGCATGGCCCAGCACTCCATCTCACCGAAGCGCTGGCCACCGAACTGCGCCTTACCACCCAGCGGCTGCTGGGTGATCATCGAGTACGGGCCGGTCGACCGGGCGTGGATCTTGTCGTCCACCAGGTGCGACAGCTTCAGGATGTACATGTAGCCGAGGGCCACCGGGTACGGGTACGGCTCCCCGCTGCGGCCGTCGAACAGCTGCGCCTTGCCGTTGGCCTTGACCATCCGCTCGCCGTCGCGGTTCGGCAGGGTGGAGCCGAGCAGGCCGGTGATCTCTTCCTCGCGGGCACCGTCGAAGACCGGGCTGGCCGTGTTGGTGCCGGCCTCGACCTCGTAGAGGTCCGCGGGCAGGCGCCTGGCCCAGTCCGGGTCGCCGTCGATGGACCAGCCCTGCGAGGCGATCCACCCGAGGTGGGTCTCCAGCACCTGGCCGATGTTCATCCGTCGCGGCACACCGTGGGTGTTCAGGATGATGTCGACCGGGGCGCCGTCCTCGGTGAACGGCATGTCCTCGATCGGCAGGATCTTGCCGATGACGCCCTTGTTGCCGTGCCGGCCGGCGAGCTTGTCGCCGTCCTGGATCTTGCGCTTCTGCGCCACGTAGACGCGGACCAGCTCGTTGACGCCCGGGGGCAGCTCGTCGTCCTCGTCGCGGTTGAACACGCGGACGCCGATGACCTTGCCGGTCTCGCCGTGCGGCACCTTCAGCGAGGTGTCGCGGACTTCGCGGGCCTTCTCGCCGAAGATCGCGCGCAGCAGCCGCTCCTCCGGGGTCAGCTCGGTCTCGCCCTTCGGCGTGACCTTGCCGACCAGGATGTCGCCACCCTGGACCTCGGCGCCGATGCGGATGATGCCGCGCTCGTCGAGGTCCGCCAGAACGTCCTCGGAGACGTTCGGGATGTCCCGGGTGATCTCCTCGGCACCGAGCTTGGTGTCGCGGGCGTCGACCTCGTGCTCCTCGATGTGGATCGAGGTGAGCACGTCGTCCTGCACCAGGCGCTGGGACAGGATGATCGCGTCTTCGTAGTTGTGCCCCTCCCACGGCATGATGGCCACGCGCAGGTTCTTGCCCAGCGCCATCTCGCCGTTCTGGGTGCACGGCCCGTCCGCGATGACCTGACCGACCTCGACGCGATCGCCTTCGTTCACGATCGGCTTCTGGTTGGTGCAGGTGCCGTGGTTCGAGCGGTTGAACTTCTGCAGCCGGTAGGTGTGCCGGGTGCCGTCGTCGGCCATCACCGTCACGTAGTCGGCGCAGATCTCCTCGATGACACCGGCCTTGTCGGCGGTCACCACGTCACCGGCGTCGACGGCGGCGCGGAGCTCCATGCCGGTGCCGACCAGCGGGGACTCGCTGCGCAGCAGCGGCACCGCCTGGCGCTGCATGTTCGCGCCCATCAGCGCGCGGTTCGCGTCGTCGTGCTCGAGGAACGGGATCATCGCGGTCGCGGCGGAGACCATCTGCCGCGGCGAGACGTCCATGTAGTCGATCTCGGTCGGGGCGAGGAGCTCGACCTCGCCGCCCTTCCGGCGACCCAGCACGCGGTCGTCGAGGAAGACACCGTCATCGTCGATCGGCGCGTTGGCCTGCGCCTTGACGTAGCGGTCCTCTTCGTCGGCGGTCAGGTAGTCGATCTGGTCGGTGACCCGGCCGTCGACGACCTTGCGGTACGGCGTCTCGATGAAGCCGAACGGGTTGACCCGCGCGAACGTGGCCAGCGAGCCGATCAGGCCGATGTTCGGGCCTTCCGGCGTCTCGATCGGACACATGCGGCCGTAGTGCGATGGGTGGACGTCGCGGACCTCCATGCCCGCGCGCTCCCGGGACAGACCGCCCGGGCCGAGCGCGGAGAGCCGGCGCTTGTGCGTCAGGCCCGCGATCGGGTTCGTCTGGTCCATGAACTGCGACAGCTGCGAGGTGCCGAAGAACTCGCGGATCGCCGCCACCACGGGACGGATGTTGATCAGCGTCTGCGGCGTGATCGCCTCGACGTCCTGGGTGGTCATCCGCTCGCGGACGACGCGCTCCATGCGGGACAGGCCGACGCGGACCTGGTTCTGGATCAGCTCGCCGACGGTGCGCAGGCGGCGGTTGCCGAAGTGGTCGATGTCGTCGACCTCGACCGGCACCTCCAGGTCGCCCTCGCCCATCGAGGTCTCGCCCGCGTGCAGGCGGACCAGGTACTCGATGGTGGTGACGATGTCGTCCTCGGTGAGGACGCCGGAGTCGAACGGCAGCTCCAGGCCGAGCTTCTTGTTGACCTTGTAGCGGCCGACGCGGGCCAGGTCGTAGCGCTTCTCCTTGAAGAACAGGTTCTCCAGGAGGGTCTGCGCGCTCTCCTTGGTCGGCGGCTCGCCCGGGCGCAGCTTGCGGTAGATGTCGAGCAGCGCCTCGTCCTGGCCGGCGGTGTGGTCCTTCTCCAGGGTCGCCATCAGCGTCTCGGAGAAGCCGAACCGCTCGCGGATCGCCTCCGCGCTCCAGCCCAGGGCCTTCAGCAGCACCGTCACCGGCTGGCGGCGCTTGCGGTCGATGCGGACACCGACGGTGTCGCGCTTGTCGACGTCGAACTCCAGCCACGCACCGCGGCTGGGAATGATCTTGACGCTGTAGACGTCCTTGTCCGTCGTCTTGTCGACCGAGCTGTCGAAGTAGACGCCGGGCGAGCGCACGAGCTGGGAGACCACGACGCGCTCGGTGCCGTTGATGATGAAGGTGCCCTTGTCGGTCATGACCGGGAAGTCACCCATGAACACCGTCTGGCTCTTGATCTCGCCAGTGGTGTGGTTGGTGAACTCGGCCGTGACGAACAGCGGGGCCGCGTAGGTCATGTCCTTGTCCTTGCACTCGTCAACCGAGGCCTTGACCTCGTCGAAGCGCGGATCCGTAAAGGACAGGGACATCGATCCGGAGAAGTCCTCGATCGGGGAGATCTCACTCAGGACTTCTTCCAGGCCACCGACTGGGCTGTCATCGCCGGCGTCGACCCGGCGCTGGAACCAGGCCTCCTCGCCGACGAGCCATTCGAAGGACTGGACCTGCAGATCGAGCAGATCAGGTACTTCCAACGGTTCGCGGATGTTCGCGAACGAGACCCGCCTGGGTGCCCCAGCGATCCCCGACGTGTAGTTGGAAGCTGCAGAGACCTTGGTCGCGCGGGAGACTGCCAAGATGCGTCCTTCCGGGACTCTGAACTGGCTACAGCCGCGTCAGGAGGCGTTGGCAACCGACTAACACGACTGTCAAGGGTGCAATGGCGCCCACGATCCTAGATCCCGTCATGGGGAGGGCGGAAAGAGGGCAGCGCAAAGTAGCAGTCTAGACGCTACGACGCCACCTGTCGAGGGGCCCGCCGACGAACCGTCCCGGAAGTCGTCTGCGGAGCCGCACCTCGCGAGGCCCTGCCCGTGTTGGGAACCAGAGTGAACCCGCCGCCGCCGACAGTCAAGAGATCACGCTCCGATCACCCTCGTGGCGCAAGACACGATCACTACACGTGATCGCCAAGGGGCCCGTTCTCCCTGGTCATGACTTTACCGCGCGGTAGTTCAGGCGAGTTTCCGCCAGGTCTCGCGGCCGCTGGAACCGACCGCCCCGATCGCACACCGCACCCGGATTCCGCGGTTTCCGCCACCGGGGAGCACCCCGGTTCGCCTATGATCCAGTAAGCCGCCGGCGTTGTCGGCCATCTCACGCCGCAGGCCCCCGCCCGGGTGATCCAGCGGGGGTGCGGCCGGGGAACGCCGCCCGGCTGACCTCGCAGGGAGTCGCGGCTCGTGCACGGAGCGCGTGCCCCGGTCCTCGGCTCCCCGCAGCGAACGCACGGGCTATTCGGTACCGGTGAACATCGGTACGGTGAAACGCCCCGCGACGCCGCGACGCTGATAGTCGTGTGAGCATGCCACAGGAGAATCGGGATGAATGACGATGCGGGTCGGCCGGACGAACTCGCCGACGGGCGAGCGCGTTCGACCGGTGAGCAGCAGGGCGCCGGTGCCGGAGCGTCGTGGTTCAGCGCCCCGGCGGGCGAGGCCGCAGCCGCGGACGGCGGGCCCACCGCCCAAGCCCGCGCCGGCCTCCAGGCCCGAGCCGGTGGTCATGGCCAGTCGAGCAGCCAGAGCCATCCCGGCGGCCAGGCGGACGCCCCGCGCGCGACCGGTCCGGACCGCCCCAGCCCGCAGCAGCGGTACGCCGACGCCATCACGGCGATGAACGGCATCATCTCCACCCTCGACTTCGAACAGCTGCCCTGGGTGACCGAGGTGTTCCGCGCGACCGCGGGCGTGCTCGACGACCGCGACCCGGCGCGGGCGGGCGTGCTGAACAACCTGGGCAGCGCGGCCCAGCTGCGGTACCTGCACAGCAAGCAGGTCGAGGACCTCGAGGACGCGGTCGGCTACTACCGGGACGCCGCGACCAGCGCGCACCAGGACGACCCCGACCTGGTGCTGTACCAGTGCAACCTGGCGCTGGCGCTGACCGAGCTCGCCGTCACCGGGGAGGACGCCTCGCACGCCGCGGAGTCCGTGCGGGCGGCCCGGCTCGCCACCGAGCAGACCCCGCGGCGCGATCCGCGGCGGATCATGACCCTGGTGCGGCTGGCGAACGCGCTGAAGACGCACGCGCGGCTCGCGGGCGACCCGAGCTCGGACGACGAATCGATCGACGTGTTCCGCGAGGCCGCGCGGGCCGCGTCCCGCGGTGGGGGCACCGAGGCCGCCGAGCTGCGGATCAACCTGGGAGCCGCGCTGCTGCGGCGCTACCAGCGCAACGGTTCGGCGCAGGACCTGGACGAGGGCATCACGCACCTGCGGCGCGGGGCGGACGGGCTCGCTGACGGGGAGGCGCGGCGCGGGGCGCTGTGCCACCTGGCGGGTGCGCTCCGGCTGCGCTTCGAGCAGGCCGGCGACCTCGCCGACCTGGAGTCGGGCATCGGTGAGCTGGTCGGCGTGCTGGGCGTCCTGAGCCCGGGACACCCGCTGCTCGGGCGCGCCCTGGTGCTGCTGGCCGAGTCGACGGTCGAGCACGTGGACAGCACCGGTGAACCGGGTCCGCTGCGCCGCACGCTGCGCGCCTACGCCGCCAGCGCCCGGGGCATGGCGGCCGAGGACCCGGAGCGGCCGTTCGCGCTCGCCGGCTACGGGGCCTTGCTGCGCAGGCACTTCCTGCACGGCGCGGAGGCCGACGCGCTGGACACGGCGGTCGCCGCCGGGGAGGCCGCGGCGGAGGGCTCGCTGAACGGCAAGGTGCTGCACTCGCTGGCGCTGAGCCTGCTGACCCGGTACGAGAACACCGCGGACGAGGACGACCTGGACCGCGCCAAGCAGGTGTGCGACCAGGCCGCGACCGCGCCCGAAACCCCGCAGCACCTGGCCTGGGCGCAGCTCGGCGTGATCGCCGCGCACCGGTTCCGCCGCACGACCCGCACCGGCGAGCTGGAAGCGGCCGTGGAGTGGTTCGACCGCGCGCTGGAGGCGATGTCGGCCGACGCGCCGGAGCGGGCCGCGGTCGCCACCCACCTGGGCCGGGCCCTGCAGTCGCTGCACCAGCGCACCGGCCGGCGCCGGTTCTACCGCTGGGCGCGGCGGGTGCTCGCCGAGGCCGCCGCGCAGCCGTCGGCGCCCGCCGATCAGCGGCTGCGGGCCGCGAGCTTGAACGGCAGGCTCGCCGCGGGTGCGCAGCGCTGGTCGGAGGCGGTGGAGTCGTTCACCTCCGCGGTGGAGCTGCTGCCGCTGGTCACCCGGGCGAAGCGGGCGGTGGCCGCCCCCGCGATGCAGCAGCGGTGGGCGCGGATCGCCGCCGACGCGGCCGCGTGCGCCGTGGAGAACGGCGAGCCGGAGCGCGCCGTGGAGCTGCTGGAGCACGGCCACGCCGCGCTGCTGTCGGACTTCCTGCCCGCGGGTGGCGAGCTCGGCGCGCTGCACCGCGACCACCCGGAGCTCGCGGACGAGGCCGTCCGGTTGCGCAGGCTGCTGGACCGGCCGCCGGGCGAGCCCGCGCTGACCGACCCGGCCGAGGGCGGCGCGCTGCGCGCCCGGCTGGTAGACGCGTGGGAGGACCTGCTGCGCGAGGTGCGCTCCGACCCGACGCACGCCGACCACCTGCGGTTACGCCCGTTCGCCGAGCTCGCCGGGGAAGGCGAGGAAGGCTCGGTGGTGCTGGTCAACCTGAGCCGGTACCGCGCGGACGCGCTGGTCCTGGTCGCCGGCCGGGTGCTGACCGTCCCGCTGCCGGGCGCGGGCCCCGATGCCGCCGCGGAGCAGTCCAGGGCCGCGCTGGGCGTGACCGACCAGCGCGATCAGCGCGCGCTGCTGGAAGCGCTGGACTGGGCATGGCACAACGTCACCCGCCCGGTGCTGGACCGGATGGGATACGTGCAGCCGCCCGCGGAGGGCCAGCGCTGGCCGCGCCTGTGGTGGTGCGTGCTGGGCCCGCTGGGATTCCTGCCGCTGCACGCCGCCGCCGCGCGGGACGGGGCGAGCGCGCTGGACCGGGTGGTGTCCTCGTACGTCCCGACGCTGGGCGCGTTGAACGAGACCCGGCACCGGCCGGTCCCGGACCAGGGCCGGGCGCTGGTGGCGGCGGACGCGCTGGAACCGGGGGCGCGGGAGCTGCCGCGGGAGAACCAGATCCTCGCCCGCTACTGGCCGGACGCGGAGGTGCTGTCCCCGGCGACGACCTCGGCCACGGAGATGCAGCAGCTGCTGCCCGGCGCGGCGTGGGTGCACGTGTGCGAACCGAGCGCCCAGTACCCCGCGCAGCCCGCGGCCGGGCTGGTGCTGGACCGGGAACCCCCGCAGCGCGGGCTGGGGCTGGTGGAGCTGGGCCAGCTCGGCCTGCACCAGACGGAGTTCGGCTACCTGGGCCGGTGCTCGACGTTCGTGGACGCGCCGTCCGCGGCGGCGGTCCCGCTGGCGACCGCGCTGGGCTTCGCGGGTTTCGCGCACGTCATCGGCTCGCTGTGGGAAGTCGACGAGGAGTGCGCGCTGGAGGTGCACTCGGAGGTGTACGAGGCGGTGTTTGGCACCGCGGAGTTCGACACCGGCCACGCCTCGCACGCCCTGCACGACGTGTCCCGGCGGCTGCGCGCGGAGTTCCCCGACATGCCGTCGCGCTGGTCCGCGCACCTGCACGTCGGCCCCTGACCTGCGGGCACCGCCCGGATTTCCGGGTTCCCGGGCGGTGCGGCGTCCGCAGGTCGGTGCTCAGTGCTGGCTGATGTTGGCGATCTTCCACTGGTCGCCGTGCCGCTCCGCGCTGATGACGACCTGCGCGGGCCCGACGGACGGCTCGCCGCCGATGTCGGTGCGGGTGGCGTTCTGGTCGACGAACAGCAGCACCTCGGCGCGGTCGCCTTCGAGGCGGTTGACGCTGCTGGCCTTGACCGTGGTGGTGACGACGAGCTTCTGGATCGGCGCCTGCTGCTTGACGGTGGTGAACAGCTGCTCGTACTCGCCGATGGCGCGGCCGACGAGCAGGTCCTTCGCGGCGCGCTCGGTCTTGCCGGTGTCGGCGAAGTCGTAGGAGAAGATCTTCTCGACGCCGTCGGTGATCTGGCCGTTGACCTCGCTGGTGGTGGCCTGGTCGGCGAGCGCCCGGTTGCCGTGGAACGCGCCGTAGGCCTCGACGCCGAACCAGGAGGCGAGTCCGGCGAGCACGACGGTCGCGGCGAGCAGCACCGCGATGAGCCCGGTGCCGCCGGGCCGCTCGGCGGTCTGCTCGGCGGTCTGCTCCGCGGTCTCGCCGCCGTCCTCGCCGGTGGGCTCGGCCGTGCCGCTCGGTGCGGCGGCGGTCGTCCCGGGAGCTGCGGTCTCCTCGGCGGTGGCGTTCTCGTCCTGGGGCAGGTCGGCGACGGCGTGGAAGCGCTGTTCCGCCGCGTCCGGTTCCTGGCGGTCGGCGGTGGCCGCGTCCTCCGCGGTCGTGGACTGCGCGGTCACCGCGTCGGAGCCCTGGTCGGTGGAACCCTGATCCGCGGAGCCCTGGTCAGTCGAGCCCTGGTCGGGGGAGCCCTGATCAGTGGAGTTCTGATCGGCAGCGTCCTGCTCGCTTCCGCCGGCCTGTCCGGCCCCGCTGCCCTGCTCGGAACCCTGCTCGGCACCGGAAGTCCGCTCGGCA